>CAIQNQ010000086.1 GCA_903873165.1 uncultured Methylococcaceae bacterium
CCTGCGATAAGGCCCAAATGATCCAAGTTGTAACTATTGTAATGCGAGGATTCTGTGTTCATTTTTCAACAAATAGATAAATTATAAATGATAAAGTTTAAATCAATTTTACATTTAGGTAGGGGTGCGGAATGTCGGTTTGACATTCGCACCCGTGGCCTTGTCGGTAAAGATGCGATCACACCCCGCAGCCTTTAGCGCAGTAAGCTGTAAATCTGGGTTCTGATCTTCGGTTGAGACACGGGCATAGCCAATTTTCATGCCTTATTTTGGCACTAATTTATGACACAGACAATTTGTTGATTTATCATGCGTGAAAATTTGTGCCAAAATTCTTGATTTATGGCACAAAATGCAAAGCTACTTTGATCAGTAGCAGAGCGAATTATCCGATTCATAAATGAATTGACATGTGCACATTTATGGCCGATAATCAAAATGCGATGTGGTGGAAGGGTGTATCCCCACGTTAAAAAAAGAAGTCCCCATCGAAAGCTGTGGTGGAAGGATGTTCCCCACGTTAAAAACTTAAGTGTCCATCGAAAGAGCGAAGCCCCTTCTGTAGGGGCTTTTTTTTGCCCTATGAATAATGAGTAATGGTGTATCTGTGGAATTACGGAAACTAGAAGATATTTTTTACACAGAGAACACGCACCTTGTAGAAGTATTGGATAAAAATCAGCTTGGTGTATGGGATAGCAAAAAACAAGGGGATATGGCATTGTTATTTGTGATTACAAAGGACTAAAATTTGGCATCCCCTTACGGTCTAAATTACATCTAAAAAATAATTTTTGCTTTAAAACCGTTGGAGACAAGGGTCTCGACTTCATAAAATCGGTTTTATTGGAAAAAGACGAGTATATTTCACAAAGGCCTTTCATTATTCCTAACGCCGAACATACAAAAATAATTGACAAGGCGCATTACATAACAACTAAGTTTTCAAAATACGTCGAACGCTATGTTTTGGCGGTTTCAAAGCAGGATAAAAATATCCTGCGAAACTATAAATTCTCGACTTTGCAAAATTATCATATACATTTAGGTATTGATTGATTTAACCATCGTATTTTATTCTATAACGAAAGCACACCATTTTGGTGGCAATGTGGGTTTACTACTAAGCTAGTATTAGCCTGGTAGGCTTACGCCCACTTTTCGGGTTCCCCCTGCGTCAGAATAGTTGTCGCCTCAAATTTTTAATAAAGGAATTTGAGATTAGTAATGAAAACATATAATAGATACACCGAAGGCTTCAAAGAACAAGCCTTAATAAAAGTTTACAATCGTACCAATGATCCAACCCAAGAATGCAAATAGCGATAGTTTTTAAGCTTTAGGCGGCACATATCCTTCAGGCATATCGTTATTATCTTCAAATAGAAATTTAGATCTTTCTTCTGCTAAAAATGCGCGAGCTTTAGGATCGAAACTTGCCAATCTATTTTCATTGATCAACATGGTTTGTTTAGTTAGCCAGTCTTTCCATGCTTGTTTTGAAATGTTGTCATAGATTTCTTGACCTTTAGGGCCAGGAAATGGCGGTTCATCAAAACCTTCTGCCAATATGCCAAGTTTTACACAGTTAACCATTCTAGTCATTCTTGTTCTCAAATATTTTGTTGAAGTAATAATTTAATGGGGGCTGGTAGCCCAAGGCCACCAATATCTGCTTCTTTATACCAGACAGTTTGATTAGCTTCCATCACAAAATTAATAGGGTTTTCTGTATGGATGATTAACGTACTGAAGTCTAAATGGTAATGAGAAAATGTGTGCCGCTGCGGCGCTAACGTTTGTGATTTTATAATCGGCAGTTGTTTCGTGTTACACCAATCCAGTGCAGAAGAGATACTTTCAAACTCAAGTAAACTCCATAAGCCACCCCATATACCTGACGGTGGTCTTTTTATCAGGGCTATTTCTTGTTGATTGTTTATGAGTAATAAGAAAGTGAGTTGTTTTACGGGCGTGACTTTGGATGGTTTAGGTGTGGGTAGCAAGTGCACTATGTCTGTAAGCTTTGCTAAACAATGGCTACTAAGCGGGCATTTTCCACACTGGGGTTTGCTACGTGTGCAGACTGTAGCGCCTAAATCCATCATTGCCTGGGTGTAATCAGCGACTCGATGCTGAGGCGTTAATTCTTTGCTAATACTCCATAATTGTTTATTAACATGGGTGTTGCCTGGCCAACCTGAGATACCTTTAAAGCGCGTTAATACTCTTCTGACATTACCATCAAGTATAGGGTGGCTATTCTGAAAGGCGATGCTTAAAATGGCTCCGGCTGTTGATTGTCCTATCCCAGGCAAGGCCATTAACTCTTCAAGATTATTTGGAAAATAGCCTAAGTCGGTGATGATTTGTGCACTTTTGTGTAAATTACGTGCTCTTGCGTAATAACCTAAACCTGACCATAGATGTAAGACTGCATCGATAGGCGCTGCTGCTAAGTCTTGAATAGTAGGGAATTGGGCAATAAAGGCATGAAAATAGGGGATAACTGTGCTGACTTGAGTTTGTTGGAGCATGGTTTCAGAAAGCCATACTCGATAAGGCGTGATATCCTGCTGCCAAGGTAAATCCTTGCGACCGTTTATGTCAAACCAATTGAGAATATTTTGTTGGAAATTCGAAGGCGTCATAATGAATTAGGGAAGAAACTAAAGCGTATTTAATAATATAATCGGTACGCATTATTTGTTAAGTGCAACGATGAAAAGCATAGGAATATAAATTAGGTTTAATCATCTACTATTATCGAATATCATGTGGCTCTGGAGCCAGACAAATTCTAGAATTTATCTGTTATTAATAATAAAAATTTTCTAAGAGGGGTAAGAAATGGCGTTTATCGCAATATTATCAGCAATTGCGGTTGTTGTATGGTTTTATCAAAGTGCTATGAAGGTTGGTGAAAGTGGGGTTAAGTGGGCTACTGTAGGTGTACTTGGTTTTTGGATTGCTTGGTGGATTATTAAGCTTACTGTGGTTAGTGGCTTATCTGGATTGGCTGCTAAAGGCGCGTTTTTTGGTTTTATCGTAATGTTGTTACCTACCTTGGCAGGTTTAGCGACAGTCTATTTAGTTAGAAATAAATTGTTGGCGGATGCCGCTCAAAAGTAATAAAAAAGCGCAAGCACTGTAGAGTGCTTGCGCTTTGTGCTAATTATAAACTATCAGCGTTTTGATCTAAGTATTCAGCAACGCCAGCAGGGCTTGCATTCATACCTTTGTCACCTTTGTTCCAGCCAGCTGGGCATACTTCGCCATGTTCTGTGTGGAATTGAAGCGCGTCAACCATACGTAGTAACTCATCCATGTCACGACCTAATGGTAAATCGTT
Source organism: uncultured Methylococcaceae bacterium (assembly GCA_903873165.1). Taxonomy (GTDB): domain Bacteria; phylum Pseudomonadota; class Gammaproteobacteria; order Methylococcales; family Methylomonadaceae; genus Methylobacter_C. The sequence goes on from CAIQNQ010000086.1 coordinate 3,353, forward strand.
AACCACTTGGTGACGAACAACGCCGTTAGTGTCAATTAAGAATGTACCACGGAAAGCAACACCACCAGCAGTTTCAACATCATAATCTTTAGCAATACTATGAGTTAAGTCAGCTGCCATTGTGTAACGAACTGGGCCAATACCACCTTTATTGATTGGTGTGTTACGCCATGCGTTGTGTGTAAAATGTGAATCAATAGAAACCGCAATCACTTCAACGCCACGGGCAGTAAATTCATCCATACGGTGATCTAAAGCGATCAATTCACTTGGGCATACGAAAGTGAAGTCTAATGGGTAGAAAAATACAACAGCGTATTTGCCGCTAGTTGCATCAGAAAAGTTGAAAGAGTCAACTATTTCTCCGTTACCCAATACGGCAGGAACTGTAAAATCAGGGGCTTGTTTACCAACTAATACGCTCATTGTTAATCTCCAAAAATAATTGAAAAAGCAAAAGGTTATAGACTTCAGTACCAATAACTATTCTTAATGGTATCGCTATATTCTACACTGAATCAGTAGGTAAATGTCTAGTGTTCATGGGTGATAATTTGCTTTTTTTCTAAAAAGTGCAATATTTGCAATATTAAAGTGACAAAAATATTACATTATTGCAATTTAGAGTCTATAATTGTTCCTAACAGTTAGGCTACATAGTGTTGGCGTTAACTTCGATTAATTTATAGTCCTTCGTAAAGAGGTGTATTTTGCCAAAAAACAAACATATAACCGAACCTGATTCATTTGGTTATCAAGTGCGTATCGTTAGACGTGGTAAAGAGAGCAGCCGTTATTTTTCTCATAAGTTATGGGGCAATAAAGCTAAATCATTAAATGCAGCTATTACTTGGCGTGACCAAATGCTAGTTGTGTTGAAGGGGAGTAAGACGCGTTTCTTAAAGCCGCCTAAAAATAAAACAACTACTGGGGTAACCGGCGTATCTCGTACGATAAAGTATGATCATAGAAAAGATAAACACTATCTTTGCTACACTGTATTTTGGGTGTGTAATGGCAAGTCAAGAAACAAAACTTTCCAAGTGGGTAACGTAGATAAGGTTACTGCTGATGATGAGTTACATGCGTTTAGAACCGCCAAACTATTCAGAATTTGTTATGAGGTTTCTATCGATAACGATATACCTTTCTACGATGACAAGTTTGTAGGATGGAAGTTAGTACGTTTATACGACAATCCAGATTTGGGTGCGGTTAACTAAAACTTATTGTATAAGTTTATAGTTTTATATAGCAGTGGGGCTGTAAGTAATTTCAATATAATTTACTATGCAGCCTTAGCTATAGTCAGATAGTTTAAATTGGTCAATAATCCCTTCAAATTCATCTAAACTTGAGTAGTTAATGACTACTCTTCCTGAACCATTTTCTTTATGATCAATAGTTACTTTAGCGCCTAATTTGGCTGTTAGAGTGTTTTGCAATCTTAAAGTATCATTATCAATTGTTTTAATAGTGGGTACTTTGGGCTCTATTTGGCTGTCTTTAACTAAGCGTTCTGTTGCTCTTACTGTTAGGCCATCTTTTATGACTTTATGAGCTAGGGTGACCTGTTTAGTACCCTCAACAGATAATAAAGCTCTTGCGTGTCCCATTTCTAATTGGTTAGCGGCCAATAGTTTTTTTACTTCAGGATGTAAGTCTATCAATCTTAAAAGATTCGTCACAGTGGTACGAGACTTACCAATGGCTTCTGCAATCAGTTGATGCGTCATTTCAAATTCATCAATGAGTCGCTTAAGGGCTTCAGCTTCTTCTAGTGAGTTAAGATCTTCTCGTTGAATATTTTCAATTAAAGCTATTGCCATTGCAGAGCGGTCATCAATTTCCTTTATAACGACGGGGACTTGAGCTAGACCAACTAACTGCGCAGCTCGCCAGCGTCTTTCGCCAGCAATAATTTCGAATTTTTCAAAGCCTACTTTTCTAACGACTATGGGTTGAATAATCCCTTGCGCTTTGATTGAATCGGCTAGCTCCTGGAGTTTCTCAGGATTAATATCTTGCCGAGGTTGATATTTACCACGCTGCAAGTATTCGATAGGTAGCGTTTGTAGATGCTGTTTGTCTTTATCTTCTTTTTTAACAGATACATCACCTAATAAGGCATCTAGCCCACGACCTAATCCACGTTTAGTTGAAGACATAATTCTCTTTTTTTGGGGTAGTAGTTAAAACTAAAGCGGGTAATTTAAACCGACTTTAGGAACTGAGATTATCTGGATAATCGATTTGTGTATTAAGATAATCTTAACGGTTTAGTAGCATCTCTTCAAATTCAATGAGTAGCGCCTTTAAATTTTCAGCTTCTTGTAGTAATTCTGAAACGTTTAAAACAGGGTCAACATCTTGATTGCTGAGCGCATTATTAAAGTTCATATACTTATTTTGCTCAGCTATCTGATTCATATTACTCGATGTAAATTGCTTATTAGCACTATCAAGAAGTACTTTATTGTTTACAAAGGGTTTGTTGATATGAGTATTTTTGTTAATGGGTATTTGTTTGTCTTCATGCGTTGAAACATCAACGAGTAATGCTTCAAGTCCACGGCCTAGACCTCTTTTTTTTATGGTCATGCGTGTTATTAATTTTTATTGAGCATTTCTTTTGCTAAAGCGATATAAGCAAGAGTACCTCGCGAAGATTTATCATAGTTAATGACTGGCAAGCCATGACTGGGTGCCTCTGCTAAACGTATATTTCTTGGGATGCAGGTCTTAAAGACTTTATCCCCAAAATAGCGAATCAATTGTTCGGACACATCTTTGGTTAGACGATTTCTATCATCAAACATGGTACGTAAAATCCCTTCTAAGTGTAGATTAGGATTAACGGTATTTTGAATGTTTTGCAAAGTACTCATTAACGCAGAGATCCCCTCAAGCGCGTAATACTCGCATTGCATAGGAATCAATAAACTATCTGCGGCCACCATTGCATTTAAAGTCAGCATGTTTAAAGATGGAGGACAGTCTATTAAAATATAATCAAAGTCGTTTTTGATAGAGCTTAAAGCATCCGCTAAACGTAACTCTTTGCGATCAGCATGAATTAATTGTATTTCTGCAGCAGTTAAGTCGGCATTGCCGGCAATCACAGAAAAGTTAATGTTTTCTTGATAAATAATGGTTGCAGATGCGGGCACATCTTCCATTAACAGGTCATAGCTGGAGTATTTCACTTCTTGTTTATCAACACCACAACCCATAGCAGCGTTGCCTTGTGGATCAAGGTCTATTAATAGTATGCGTTTATTTTCGACGGCTAAACAAGCCGCAAGATTAACACTCGTGGTCGTTTTTCCTACGCCACCTTTTTGGTTGGTAACAGCAATTATTTTTCCCACGCAGATTCCTCGAATTATTTAGTCAATTGAATTTTAACCAGACATCTTTCCGCATCTACATCTGGCACATGGATAGGGATAATGCTTGTTTGGGCATGCTCAAGCTCTGGAACATCAGTTGCCTGGCCCTTCATCGCTAATAATATACCTTGCTCGCTGAGCAAATGACTCGTTAGTTTTAGAATATCGGGCAAACTCGCGAAAGCTCGAGTGATCACCGTATCAAAGTTCTGCTCAGGCTCATACTGTTCCACTCTGGTGTGACTCACAGTGACATTTTTAAGGCCTAATTCGAGAATCGCTTGTTGCACGAAGCGGGTCTTCTTGGCGTTACTGTCTAACAGGGTAAATTGCAACTCTGGATAATAGATAGCCAATGGAATACCCGGTAAGCCAGCACCCGTACCAATATCGATAATGCGTGGACCTTGGATATAAGGTGCTACTGCCAAACTATCTAATAAGTGTAAACCAATCATAGCCGCTTTATTTCTGATGGCGGTTAAGTTATAGGCTTTATTCCATTTTTCCAGCAATTGTACAAAGGCCAATAGTTGCGTAATTTTATGGTCTTCTATAGAAATATTAAGTACTTCAAGGCCATTATGTAGAGATTGTTTACAGGATTCCATTAGGCGCTTTTCTTTTTTAAGTAAACCAATAATAAAGAGATCGCTGCTGGAGTCATACCAGGAATACGAGAGGCTTGACCTAATGTTTCAGGTCGTTGGGCTTTAAGCTTTTGGCTAATTTCATTAGATAAACCAGAAACTCCCGTATAGTCTAAAGCATCAGGTAGTTTTAAATGATCATATCGTGAGGTTTTATCAATTTCGGTTTGTTGTCTGACAATATAGCCAGCATATTTAGCTTGAATTTCGACCTGCTCACCAACCAATTCGTCGATAGCATCACCGCCTTCTAAGAAGCCTAGTAAGCGTTGCACATCCACTTCGGGTCGACGTAATAATTCCATTAAATTAGCTTCTTTGAGCAATGGTTTACCCCAGATGTCGGCCACTTGCTCAGCTTCGGCTGTTTCTGCTCTGATCCATTTTTTTTGCAACGATTCTTGTAGATTTGATACGGACTCACGCTTAGTTTCGAAGGCTTGCCAGCGTTCATCATCGACTAAACCTAATTCACGACCTTTTTCTGTTAAACGTAAGTCGGCATTATCTTCACGTAATAACAAGCGATATTCAGCACGACTCGTAAACATACGATAAGGTTCTTGCGTGCCACAAGTAATCAAATCATCAATCATTACACCGATGTAGGCTTGATCGCGAGTGGGACACCAACTTTCTTTTCCCATGATTAAACGGGCGGCGTTTAGGCCAGCAATTAAACCTTGCGCTGCGGCTTCTTCATAACCTGTTGTACCATTAATTTGACCCGCAAAAAACAAAGCATCTATATGCTTAGTTTCTAGTGACATTTTTAAATCGCGCGGATCAAAGAAGTCATATTCAATAGCATAGCCAGGGCGAATAATTTCCGCATTCTCAAAACCTAACATTGAGCGCACAAACTCATATTGCACGTCAAAAGGTAAGCTGGTTGAAATACCGTTAGGATAGATTTCATGGGTATCTAAGCCTTCGGGTTCGACAAATATTTGGTGAGTATCACGATCAGCAAAGCGCACAATTTTGTCCTCAATCGAGGGGCAGTATCGTGGGCCGATACCTTCTATGACACCTGAATATAAGGGGGATCTATCTAAACCCGCCCGAATAATGTCATGCGTCTTGGTATTGGTACGCGTGATGTAACAAGGAATTTGTCTGGGGTGTTGTTCGCGCTTACCCATAAAGGAGAACACGGGCACGGGCGTATCGCCGTGTTGTTCTTCTAATTTACTAAAGTCGATGGTTTTGCCGTCAATACGTGGAGGCGTGCCAGTTTTTAGTCGATCAATTCTAAAAGGTAATTCGCGTAAACGTTCCGCTAAAGCAACAGAAGCTGGATCACCTGCTCTACCACCACTATAGTTTTCTAAACCGATATGAATCTTACCCGCTAAAAAAGTACCTGCTGTTAGAACTACTGCTTTTGCTCTAAAATCTAAGCCCATTTGGGTTTTAACACCCACGACTTTAGTGCCCTCAACGATTAAGTCAGAAACAGTTTGTTGGAATAAAGCTAGGTTGGGCTGATTTTCTAGGGTATATCTGACCGCTTGTTTATAAAGCTTACGATCAGCTTGCGCACGAGTCGCTCTTACTGCAGGGCCTTTGCTGGCATTTAAGGTACGGAATTGAATACCACCTAAATCAATGGCTTTCGCCATAATGCCACCTAAGGCATCAATTTCTTTAACGAGATGACCTTTACCGATACCGCCAATAGCTGGGTTACAGCTCATTTGGCCTAATGTTTCAATATTTTGTGATAATAATAAAGTCTTTGCCCCACATCGAGCCGAAGCTAAAGCCGCTTCAGTACCCGCATGACCACCACCCACTACAATCACATCAAAATCTTTTTTGAATTTCACAAGCTTTTTACACTCTAAGTCGCTATATTATTACGTGTCAACTTGACACACTGAGACTATTATAAGAGGTAAACCATGAAAAAACGTAACATTCCTGAAAATATTGCCGTCGTGCCTATTAATAATTTAGTCGCGAAGTTTGCGCATCAGTTTAATAAAGCGCATGTTTTTGAAGATAAGCGCAACTACCGTCGTAATTCAAAACACCGGAAGCAGGAGGCTTCTCAAATAATTCTAGCCAGAGTTATTTGAGAAGTTTCTTGGTAAACCATCTGCAAAATTACAAACAAAAAGCCTTAACAACACATCGTGCTATTAAGGCTTTTTAGTAGGATAAGCTATTTTATTTAGCTGACTTTTCTGGAGCAGGAGCAGGTACTGGCACAGGAACTGGTTCAGCAGCCGTGACTTCGGTGGTTTTATGTTTAGCCGCTTCTTCAAGTTTAGCGCGTCTATTTCCCTCACCAAACAGCGTAGCTGTAATCATGAACAAAACTAACGTGATCCCTAAAATCATAAATCTCGTTGGCTTTTCTAAGAAAAATAAAGGCCATTTTGGTTTATACATTCCTAGACCAAAAATAACGATTGTCCATAGAAGTAAAGTAAAAGAGCCTGTTAATAATCCATTTATATTATTCATTTATCTAACCTGTTTAACTGTATTTGTGGAGGGCATTATTATTAAGTCAACAACCCATTGCAAGGTTTAGCTGATTTAACTAGTCAATAGTTTTACTTATAGCGCTATCATTAAAAAAATCAAGGGTACTTAAGATCATTAAGTAAGTCTCTTACGGAATCTTCGCAGCCGCCGCAGCCAGTACAAACGCCAGATCTTTCTGACATGGCGTCAAAGCTAGTGCAGCCTTCGTTAAATAATGTTTTGATTTTGCCTTGACTGGTGTCGGTACAGTGGCAAATGATTTCTTCATCTTGTTCGGTGGTAGCTGTGTTCATAATGCAGTGTAGTTATAAGAAAACGGTAGTCTTTGAGCTTTAATCATTTAGGCTTTATAGATTTAAAGGATTATTAGGATCCACGCCAGCCATAAAGGGTAAGCGTCTATTTTGGTTGGTCAATTGATAGATTTTTCCCAGCCAATTGTTAAAGACTGCTTTAGCGGTATCCTTCCAGGTATTGTCTATGTGTTCCAAGACATCGGCTTCAGGGAAAGGCTCTAATGCTTGTTGCAATTTTTTGGCTTCTATCACATGCAACTCATATTTTGCCAATAAAGGCTGTAAAGTCGCATCAAAATAGTGTTCAGGTAGCGGCGGATATTCTGCTCTTTCATCCAAATAAAAGCGCATAATTTCGCGTTTGTATTCTTTAAGCAAACTGATATCGTCGTATTCAGGATGACCTTGAAAGAACACCACTCTAAAACCATCAGGGCTAACCGCCAGATGTACGCCTGCTTCTTTACTTGCCGCTAAAACCATGAGGCCATTATGCTCCATGTCCGCTTGAAATACTTCATTAAAGCGTGAATGCGGCACATCAAAGCGGGTGTTGATCTCAGCAATCAAAGGGTGAGTTTTATTGAGTAGTTTATGCGAGAACACGCCCCAACGCTTGCTAGGTAAGCGAGTGCGTTCTATACCGTAGCAATATTGAATCACTGCATGGGTCGCCAAACATGAACACATAATTGACGTGACATTTTCTTTTGCCCACGTAAATACTTCCATTAAGGGTTCCCAAAAATCTTCATCAGGTAATCTATCATGGACTACATTCGCGCCACTAATGATCAACGCATCTAAACCCTCACGTTGGATTTGTGAGAATGGCTCATAGTATTTGTCGATATGCGCTTGTGCCTTAGCACCACGCTTTAAACCAGGCACGGTAAAAGGATGCACATGAAATTGTACGATTTGATTACACGCGCCCACTAAGCGAAAGAACTGTCTTTCGGTCGCTTCTAACGCAGCATCGGGCATCATATTCAGCAAGCCAATATGCAGTTCTCTAATATCTTGTTGAATCGCTTTTTCTGGAGCTAATATTTCTTCGCCTTCATCGTGTAGGCGTTTAAACGTGGGTAAATCAATATGAGCGACTAGTGGCATAGTTTCAGTATTCGGGTCTTCAGGCGTGTTTAGCTAAAGCATCAGTAACGAGCTTGATAAAATCAGCTTCGTTAGTCACTTTAGCAACATCATGTGCATCTACAGTGTAGCCATATTCATCAGCAATGGCTTGATAACGGGGAATCCGTGATTTAAACAATTCAGGAAATACCCAGGTTACAAATTCATCGGGTGGCATTATGTCGGTTGAGGCATAATTTTTTAAACTTAAAAATTCAGCTAGTTTCTCATCCAAAAAAGCCTCTCGATAATAGAGTGGCTTGGGATCAGTTTTAGCCCGTTCAATGATCGTTTGTTCTAAAGTCGGCGGAATTTTGATATAAATAATCAGCGTATTCTCCGCTAAAGTTTTTAAAACTTCTGGATCATCCAACTCACAAACGCTACCGCCGGCATCATTAATAAAGTGATGATAGCCATAGATATCTTCCGCTTTATGAATAAACTCTGGCACATCATTCATCGCCGCTACTTCAGCTTGGTGGTGTAAATGTTGTCTGCGTTTAAACTCAAGTAAAGACATACCACCTTTTTCAGGATCTCCTAATTTGCCCAAGAAAGTAGAAACGGGCGCTAAGTTATCAACAGTGATTTTATTAGAGATATAAATAGAGTCAGACATTAACAAGTCGCGCAAAAAGGGCACGCTCATAGCCTGACGTTTAATATTATCTAAGATGGGTTCTCTTAAATACTTGGTGCCTATACGATAATCACCCGAATAATGAAACCATTTAACTTTAGGGAGTTTATTGGCTAAAGTGGTTTTGCCTGCGCCAGACATGGCCAGCAACGTGATTCTTTTTGAGGGCCAATCTAAGAACTCCTGTGGACTCATTCTCATACAAAGATTTCCTTATTAATCTAAATAGTCTTCAAGATCTACGTCTTCTGGGTTGGGTTTATGCTCGTCAGTATCTGAATAGCCTAAGTCGTCTGACTCAATATCATCAAACGGGGCACTCCAATCTTCGGGGTCTTCAATGTAATCAAAAGTTGAAGCAAACCAGCTTTCATTGTCATATTCACCAATATCGCCATTGGCATATTGAACTTCAATGGCTTCATCTTTTTCATCAATAGCGACAACTTTAAATGTTAAGTTGTTTTCTACATCTTTGTACCAACTGCCAATACTGGGTTCTACTACAGTAGTCATGATTGTCATCTCGTCGATTTGTCGGAATAGTTTCTAAGGATTATTTTAAATAAGACTTAAGGTAAAGCAAATTTAACTGGATTAATAAAACATTTTTACGGGCGGGTATATTAGCATTTTGCCTCTAATCATGTCTGATAGATACATTATATAAGCCTTAATTGCAAATTAGACCTAATTTGAGGGATAATATTCTATTACGCATTATTTAGTATGCTGCTGAATAGACTTTGTAACTCGCCATACGCTCACTAAGAGCTTGTATGCACGCTTTGGAATACGCAATGAAAAAGACCATGTACGAAAAAATTTGGGACAGTCACCTTGTAGTTGACGAGGCTGGCCAGGCTCCCTTGCTTTACGTTGATCGCCATTTGATGCATGAAGTAACCAGTCCCCAAGCTTTTGAAGGCTTAAAAATATCGGGACGTAAAGTTCGCAATCCGCATAGTATTTTAGCCACAATGGATCATTGTGTACCGACTAAAAATAGACATTTGCCGATTGCAGATCCTATTGCTAAAAAACAAATTGAAACCATGGCGGACAACTGCCTTGAAAATGGTTTAAACCTATATGACATGAAAAACCCAAACAACGGCGTTATTCACGTTGTGGTACCCGAGCATGGCTTTGTACATCCTGGCATGGTGGTGGTGTGTGGTGATAGTCATACGGCAACACACGGTGCATTTGGCGCCTTAGCGTTTGGTATTGGCACATCAGAAGTTGAACATGTCATGGCAACGCAAACCTTACCACAAAAGAAATCTAAAACGATGCAAGTAGTCGTTAATGGTTCTCTCTCTAAATTTGCCTCAGCAAAAGATATCGCTTTAGCCATCACAGGCAAAATTGGTACCGCAGGTGGCACAGGTTATGTAATCGAATACACCGGTTCTGCTATTAGAGAATTGACAATGGAAGGCCGCATGACGCTGTGTAACATGGCGATTGAAGCCGGTGCCAGAGCAGGTTTAGTGGCTCCTGATGAAAAAACCTATGAATATTTAAAAGGTCGTGAGTTTGCCCCATCTGGCGATTATTGGGATCAAGCCGTTGCTTATTGGAACAGCTTAGCCAGTGATGAAGGCGCAGAATTTGATACCACTGTCGTACTTGAAGGAGCAGACATTGCGCCGCAAGTGTCTTGGGGTACATCACCAGAACAAGTGATTGGTGTTGACGGCGTGGTACCGAGTCCAGACAGTTTTGCCGATGAAGGTAAACGTAAAGCCTGTGAAAGTGCCTTGGCTTATATGGGCTTAACAGCGAATACTAAAATCACGGATATCCCAGTTGATTTAGTGTTCATTGGTTCTTGTACTAATGGTCGTATAGAAGATTTTAGAATCGCGGCCGAAGTGGCTAAAGGCACTAAAGTAGCGCCAGGTGTCACAGCTTTAGCAGTGCCAGGTTCTTATCATGTTAAGAAACAAGCAGAAGACGAAGGTTTAGACAAAATCTTTATTGATGCAGGTTGGGAATGGCGCGATCCAGGTTGCTCCATGTGTTTAGCGATGAATGGTGATGAGTTAACGAAAGGTCAACGTAGTGCATCGACTTCAAATCGTAACTTTGAAGGTAGACAAGGTAAAGGCGGTCGCACGCATTTAGTGTCACCTGCTATGGCAGCAGCGGCAGCAGCGGCTGGGCATTTTGTTGATATTCGCACCCTTTAATTAATAGGCAGAGCAAAAATTATGGAACCGTATTTAAAGCATGACAGCGTTGCTGCGTTAATGGATCGTAGCAACGTAGACACTGATCAAATTATACCTAAACAATTTTTAAAGAAAGTAGAGCGTAGTGGCTTTGGTATTCACCTATTCCACGACTGGCGTTATAACGATGACGGCACGGATAACGCCGAGTTTGAACTGAATAAACCCGCTTTTAAAGGCGCTAGAATTTTAGTCGCTGGCGATAACTTTGGCTGTGGTTCTTCTCGTGAACACGCGCCTTGGGCGATTGCTGATTATGGTTTTAACACCATTATCTCAACTAGCTATGCAGATATTTTTTACAACAACTGTTTTAAAAATGGCATCTTAGCCATTCGCGTCAGCCAAGAAGAGTTAGAAAAAGTGATGGCAGAAATCAGCGCTGACGAAGGCGTGCGTTTTACGGTTGATTTAGAAAACCAACAAGTCATTACACCAGCGGGTAATGGTTTTACCTTTGAAATTGACCCTTTCCGTAAAGGCAATTTGTTAAGTGGTTTAGATGATATTGGTTTAACACTTAAGCATGTCGATAAAATTACAGCTTACGAAGTGACGCATAAGCAAAACTTCCCTTGGCTTTGGGCTTAAAATTTTGATTAATGAGGAGTCAAAAAACAAGTTTTTTGACTCTAAGTAATGCAGCAATGTTGCTTAACATGGAGGCGCAATAGGCTATCCCATACTACGTTTTTAATTTGGAGCTTACAATGACAACTGAATTTGGGCATGGAAGCAGCGCCATCCGAGATGGAAAATTACGTGGGGGAACTGACGGAACGGATTATTTTTATTTCTTTTGTCCAAAATGTGAAGATAATCAGATTATGAGATTGCTAGACTATAGACATTATGAGGAAGAATTAAAAAATCGTTATGATGAACAAATGAAATCAAAAGCCAAGAAAGGCTTTACCTTACAGTTTCAGGTTTACTGCGAAAAATGTGAGCATACAGACACATTTAAAATATCAAATATTGGCTTTCAGTGCGGCGACTATTCAGCAACTCTTTAGTTGATGCTTTTGACAAGTTTTCTAGGCTAATAAAGTCTTTATTTAGATTGCCTTCGGCGGGGATATTTCTGACGAAATGGAGAATAAAAAATGAGTTATTTTTACAAATTAGCATTTTTAATTACAGAAATATTATGTGGCTCTCTTTTTATTAGTCATAAAAAAAGTCAAGATAAGTTTATGGAGTTAAAGGAATTGCTCAATAAAGCTGAGGGTAGAGAGCGTATATTTATTGCAATAGGTTTTTTATGGTTTGTGTTCGCTAACTTACTTTACGTTAGTTACCTTAACTTTAGCTACCCTAATCCTGATTTTTTTAGTTATATGTATAATGAAATTATTGAACCTCTTCCAATCTGGCAAATATTTTGGCATTACTTAACGTTTGGTTTCGATTCAGCAAGACTTTACAACATTGAAATAGTAACACGTGGTTATGAGGTGCTAATTACCGGTGTTAACGGACTGCCCGAATCACCAATAGAGGTTGGAGGAAAATACCGCCTAATTGGTCACTTTTTGTTAATTAATCTTCCAATAGTAGTTATATGGAGTCTTGATAATTTATATAACTGGGTAAGATTCGGATTCAAGGATGGACAAAAATAGACTATTACGACCCCGTAAGCTAGAGGCATGCTATTCATTTATCGGGATCAGCTATTAGGTCGATTTAAGGTGTCGATAATCTGACGAAAGTACTGTGCTAATGTATTTATCGATTCGACTTAAAAATTAACAAGAATCAAGTATAGTGATCACATGTTTTTCGCCCCCTACAAAGTCAGCTTCATAGCCTTTGGTAGGGAAAATGAGTGAGCTGCTCAAGACGCTCTGATGAAAACAAATCAAATTGCCGTGATGAATAAACTAATAACTGATAACCGAATAGCCATAACAAAACTTGCCGAACAGCACGGCATTAAAACTATTTGTTTATTTGGCTCAATGGTGAAAGACACTGTTAGTGAGAGTAGCGATGTAGATTTTTTGGTTGAACTTGAACAGGGCTGTGATTTGTTTGACTTAGGCGAGCTATTAATCGATTTGCAAGCTTTATTACAATGCAAAGTAGATTTGGTTACTAGAACTAGCTTGCATCCGCGTCTCTCTTCGCAGATTCTAAACGAAGCCCTGCCATTATGAAAGACGACAGTGTTTATCTTGAACATATTATTGATTGTATCGACAGGATAAACGAGTACACCGAATATGATCAGTTTGTATTCATGAATTCGCAAATGGTACAGGATGCGGTGATTAGAAATTTACAAACGCTGGCCGAATCTACTCAAAAGCTATCAGATGAATTAAAAGCCAGGCATCCCGAAATCAATTGGAAAGCGCTTTCAGGATTTAGAAATATATTGGTTCATAACTATTTAGGTTTGGATCTTCCGCAAATATGGATTGTTATTGAAAATAGACTACCACCGTTAAGGGAAAGTCTCGAAAAACTACTTTAAAAAACCGTTAATAATCATGTCTACAAATTCTAGAACACTCCAACTGATGGACACCACCTTGCGTGATGGTGAGCAAACGCAGGGTGTTTCGTTTACCCCTACCGAAAAAGTTACTATCGCTAAGGCCTTGTTACAGTCATTACGCGTGGATCGTATTGAAGTGGCATCGGCGCGGGTGTCTGAGGGTGAAAAAGAAGCCGTTACCAATATTAATCAATGGGCTAAGCAAGAAGGTTTTGATGGCTGCGTTGAGGTTTTAGGTTTTGTTGATCATACTAAAAGTGTCGATTGGATTTTAGAAACCGGTGGGCGGGTGATTAACTTGCTCACCAAAGGTAGTGAAAAACATTGCCGTGAGCAATTAGGCAAAACTTTAGCGGAACATACCGTTGATATTTTACAGACCGTTAACTATGCTCTAGAAAAAGGCTTAAC
>CAIQNQ010000087.1 GCA_903873165.1 uncultured Methylococcaceae bacterium
GATATGTTCTTTATCTTTAGCTGGATCTTTTTTGTTTGTAGTAGGTCGCCACTCTTTTAAATCCTGCATCCTTGCTTGAATATCTTCAAGTACCAATTGCTTATCACTGCCTTCCCATTGTCCTGTTTTAACTGCATCAATCAATACCAGATAATCCTTTTTATTGGGATCTTTTTTAGCTTTAAGTATCTCAGCGATATCCTGTAAATATTGCGGCAATTGAGCTAATCTTGCGTCCTCTTCTTGTCGCTTAATCTCTGCTTTATTGGCTTCTTCTTTGCCTTTAAGCTCAGCCTCGACATCATTCTTAAGTTTTAACTTTAAATCATTCCAAGATTGAATTGCATCAGGTTCTTTTTTCATCTGTCCATAACCGACAGCTGTTTTTGCACCGAACCCTAACCAATCAAAAGCATAAACAAAAGCTGACTCAATTAATTTCTGCCATGTTTCCTGCAAGTCTTTTGGTAGTTTTTCAATCTCACATGAACAGTAAAAATCAAATTGACTTTTAGGTGGTACTGTTAAAAAAACATTCGGATTAGGCTGCTCTGAATCATGAGGGGAATTATTACCTTGAAAATACCCCCCATGATGGGGTGTTAAAATATCCATTTCTAAGGTTTTACTTTGAGGATAAACATCCCAAAAACGCAAGGTGCCTTGATTACTCAAATCTTCTGGTTGCTTGCTAAAAAACAGCTCTGGATTCCCTAAAAACATAGCCTGTGCTTTTCTATCAACCGTTGCTTTAATAAAGTGGGAGAAACTATCTTGGTTATATTCAGCTTTCTTTACCCAATCTTGGTATGCCTGCCTGCGACGTTCAACTTCTTCATCCAAGACATCAATATTATGAGGTTTAGATTTGGCATTTAAAAAAGCACTACCTGAATCAAAGCCAAACAACCACCAAACTTTGAGCATGTCCCAATCTTCTGTATCACCATATAATCCCAAGGCTAATTCTTCGGCAGCAACACGCAATACCCCTTTAATGCTTGAGCCTGGCAAATAAGGCAACCCATACGGATTTAAAAATGCAAAACCATTTTCTAAAGGATGTTCATTGCCAATACCCGTCATCAATGGCGAGGTGCTTATTGCCGGAAAATAACCCAACGCATCAGTTTGTAACGCAATGGTCTGTTGCCGTTGTTGCAGCGCTTTGGCTAATTTAATTGAAGCATCTGAAAGACTCGTGGCTTTCTTTAAGGCATTTGTTTTTTCACCATCCGCCTTAGCCCAGTCATCTTTCCATACAGGGAAATACAAACCGAAACGGTGGCCGGGTGGAATATCTTGACTCACAAGATGTTTATCCATGTAACTTGGTATCGCAGCTTTAGTCATCGGCTCTCCCCTTATTGGTTAATAGCCACAAATTGGCGTATCCAGCGTAATAACGCCAACGTCTCTTCAGTGGCTTTACGATACTTTTGGCTATTAGTCTTCTGTAATTGCTCCATCATAAGACTAAAAGGTACTGTCGCATTTTCTTGACCTGTTAAATAAATTGCCAGCCAGTCAATAAGATGTTGATTCAAACTTCGATGATGACTTTTATTTTTATCAGCGTAGTAAGCTAATGTTTGCATCAAACCATTATTCATAATCAATGCCGGTGCACCTTTGGCTAACTTTGTATAATCACTATTTTGACCTTGAACTTTTTGCCATGCATAAGCAGCCCGTTGTTGATCAAGACTTGATTTAGGGGTATTAGTTACCATTATTGACCTCCGACTATCGAACAAACGATTTGCCCACGCCCCGTAGTCGCATCGCCACCAAATTGCACCATGCGGTTTTGTAAAGGTTTCCAGTGTTCATTACCACTCACCAATGTTTCTACAATTTGCTTCGCACTTAAACGGTTATCAGCACTATCTCCACGCTTATAGCGTTCTTGACTCGCCATTAATACCGTAAACAACAAACTTTCTGGTGGTAAGTTTTCAGTATAAAATAAAGCACCACCATCTGCTGTCCCACTTACATCATCGATCTTTACATGCGGCTCCACAACCGTTGAATTAACAACAAAATAATGTAGCTCATCATCAGACAACACCACTAAATCCGTTTTGACCTTATTCCGGAAATAATCATAATCTGCCGTTGATGGCAAAGCATGTTGCGATAACCACTCTGCAATAAGACCTATACTCCTGTCAGCATCCAGTTTGCCATCTAATTCATAAGCTTCCAATGCCAATTTGTCACTGGTTAATAAGTCTGGATTTTGTAAACGACAAGTGCCGCTTTCAACACTTGGTATAGTCCAATCTGCCTCAATGTTCGTTAACGCTAATGATCGTTTTAATCGGGCTAATAATAACGGTGAAGTTGCATATACAAAACCAGCCTTCGCACAACGCACAGGAAAAGCGATTAATTGACCATCTCCAAAACTAATAGCGCCTGCATGTTCCGCCGCACTTTGATCTGGGCCAAATAAACGCCCTAATAAATTACGATTAACTTCACCTTGTGCCCAATAATCATGACGTATTGCACCTTTAATACCAGAACCCGCCATCATTGGGTAATCTGTGTGTCGCTCTCTTTGAATAGGATTATCAATCAAACCACCCACTGCTGTTCCTGTCCCCATGTGAACGGGACTAACGCAATATAAAAAAACAATTCGAGTTTCCTGAAACATAGTTGCTCCTAAGTTATAGCGGCCAGACCGCAATGAAAATATTATTAAATCCTTCTGCACATCGCTTTTTATCAGGATACTCTGCAATCAAAGATAAACCACTCTCTACAAGCTTGCGAAGAGATTGAATATCACCTTCAAAACGATCGAACCAATACACACCCCCTGTACTGACTGCTTTTAATGCCGGTTTAGGGATGTTCTCTGCTAAATCCCAACCACTAATCGTTTCCGCACGTGCAGCACTGGCAGTCACTAAATGTGCCGAAAAATCAGTTGTTTTCCAGATATATTCACCATTCTCCTGAGTCATTCCGGGTAACAACCAACCTTGTTCAAATAATCCGGGTGTCGCCAAGATCACTCTAAAACGCTTGGTTTTCTCAATAAGGTTCCAATCAGGTTCTAGCGGATTCCAAGCTATTTTTATGTGATGAGCACCACGTCCATCTCCCCCTAATCGTAATACGCCGTCACTGATTAACCCATTAGCGCCCTCGACCCCCGTTAAAAAACCAATATGGTTTTGCATTGCAACGGCATCGACTGTATATAACTGCCCTTCTAGGGTTGTTCGACCCTGCTCATCCAGAGCAATTCCTAAGCGTGAATCAATTTTCCACAACTCTTTTGACTCAACCCAATGTTCATTAGTAATAGGCTGAGCATTTAACCATTGCTTAATTCCTATTTGATTCAACCATAAACCACCTTCTGCTTTAGCGGGTTTTTCGGTTTTAAAAAGAGGCAACTGTTCACACGTTGAACTCGTTAAGATAGATGCTGATAAAGCTTGCGGTTGTAAGTAATGGCAATGTTTAACCTTTCCATCCGAAATAACGACCAAATCGGCAGGTAAAGATAAATAGACACTTTCTAACTTTCCTTCATTAACTTTCGCTAACATCAAGTGACTAATACGAAAATCACCCGGCTCAGCTATTGAACCTAAGCTCTTCTCCAACTCACTTGACAATTTAATACCGTTAACAAATAAACCGGTATCTACCCCCCCATTTACTAACATTTCAGAACGTAAAGCACCTGCTACCATTGAAGGCCAAGGTGGCATCAACGCCTCCCCAGTTGCAGAGCTATCACCAAATAACCGATTACCTCTTAAATATAGAACATCTATAGGCTGTAAAAAATGAAACTCTGCCATCACGCACCTCCCGAACGGCTTTCACGTGCTAGAAACTCAGCAACACCCATAAAGTGGTTTATAAATTCTGTCGCCTTCTGGTTATTAAGTCCCATCGCCAACTCAACTAAACCTTTTGCTAGATCATGCACTTTCTCCACCCCTTGATTTTGTCGAGATAAAGGATATTCAAGTGATTTTTGTAGTAATGATTGATACAACTTAGCATCGTGTCCAAATAAACTTTCTGGCGGTAATTGTCCCAACCAATCTTGTGCAATATACGCTGCACGGCGGGACATATCTGTTGTAGCTAAAGCACCACTCAATCGAATCAATTGCCCCATTGGACTGTCTAATAAACTTTCTGGTGTTTCTGAATTACGAAACCAAGGACACGTTAGCTTAACTGCGCCACCGGAACGTTTTAGTAAGTCAATTGCAAATGCATCACGGCCACTGTTTTTAGCTCGCTTTTCAGCATTTCTCAAACTCTTTAATACTTGTCCAAGTGGTGCAGTATGATGAGCAATCACAGCACCACAGGAAGCGGTGGCTTTATCGCCCATAACTCGGTACAGTTTTTCATTATGAAAAACATAACCGTTCTTCAAGCGCATCTCTTCTTTTTCTTGTTTTAAAAGTTCTTTCCAAACAATCAGAGAGTTGCCATTAACTGGAAAATCGCCACTATAAACCAAGCGTAATAACAACATCATTGGTAACAAATCATCTACCGCCACCATAGCCATTACATCATCACCCCCTGCATAAAGTAATTTTCCTTTATAGAGTGTTTCAACCACATAACGCGCCAAGTCTAAAGAAAAACCATTAAGGGCATCAGAAATAGCCATATGTCTTGCGGGTGATGGATAGCGTTTACTGTCCAAATAAGGTTTTAATGGGGCTTGATAACGCTGCTCTATGCCATTCTGTAATTTGCTATGCCAACTGTCTTTATAAGCCAATCGGTATTTATCTTCGCTACCAGACAGCCAAGCTCCCATGTTATCGCCATCCATTAAAATCATGGCGTAATAGTTTTCCTCGAAGAACTGCTCCGAGTTAACGACTTTTTTAGTCAGAAAGCCCGCCTCATAAAGCCCTTTTAAAGTATTTTGTAAGATGTCGTCAGCTTGTCTTTTTAATTCGAGGGTATCCGCATTGTCTTTGTTAAACTGACACCATTCCCAAAATGGAAGCAATGTTTTGGCGACAAGCTTCGCATCAGTATCTTTAGGGTTAATTCTGCTTAATATTTTTTTAGGTAATGCGAGTTGCTCTCCATCCTCATAAGCAAAACCCTCTAAATGTGACCTTAAGGCATCAGGTAATGGTTTTCGATTAGGATTCTCCAACCATTGACTCACACTGGTAGAAAACGCCATCCCATGTGTAGATACCACATACCGAGATAGTCCTTCTAAACCATCAACTGACTGTTTAATTTCCTTAACGAACTGTGATGGCCATAAGCGTTTCAACATATCTAAAGCACTTAAATGCTCACCTTTTTTAACCCATGAAGGTCTTCTTAATGCCACTTTCTGCCACAAAGTATCTTTTCTTTGGCCGGGTGAAACAGCTAATTGTTTTATATCAGTTGTTAACCACTCGTTTTCACCACTCAAGGTATTACGATAACCTTGTTGTGGTTTTTGCTGAAACGGTCTAACTGCTTTAGCAGCAGAAGCAACCCTATCTAATAAATCATAAATTGCTGGATACAACACACCTGCATTAGGCTTATAAAACTTCCAATCCTGATCTGTACCAATATCTTTATTTAAAACCTTCCATAACTCACTACCCAAAAAACCAGGTAAGTTAGATTCAGGATAGAAGGCTTGCATCGCTTGTTGTAGTGCATCGGTATTGACTTTGCCATCTTTCTCGACACATAGCCAAGGCACTGCTGCCCAATAAACTTCAGGAAAGCCATCCAGTTGATCTTTTAATTGTTGATAACAATATAAATCTGTAGATTTATTTATGCCGGCTTCCTTTAAACAAATATCAAGCATTGCCAATGCTTCTGTTTGCACCCATGCTCTTACACGCTCAGTCACTTCAAGTGCCAATTCTTTAGCTAAGGCAGACGGCACCAAGGCGACAAACTTATTGGGTAATGTCGCGGCAAATAATGGATTGGCATCCGTTTTTGCTTTACGCCACTCACAATCATTAAAACGGGCAGCAGGTATTCCCATTTCATTTTGCAACCAAAGATCAACTATAGGTACGCCACGTAATTGCGGAAAAATAATGGCATCGGGCCCTAATCGTTCGCAAATCACTTTCATGCCTTCCCAAGCGATGCGTGACAACAAATGAGATCCAGCCCATAAATCAGAAGTAGAGCGACCCGCAGCAATAAAAGACTGCACTGGACCAAAACTGACATTAAGCAAGGCCGGTTGCTCATTGGCATCCGCAGCAAACGCACCACAAAAAGCTGATGTTAAATCTAAATGCGCCCAAATAGTGTGATCAGGAACTCGGGTATCAGCAGGTAATAAGCGCCATAACTCGCCTAAGCCCTTGGGATTAATATCAGAACCAAAGCGCCAAAAACTCAGTAATGTTTTTTGCCAATCAATCTCATCGTCCCCCGTATATTCGATGAGATCAATAAAACAGTCTGTACTGAAAGCTTTAATATGCTCAGCATCAATAGTTAACTGACCTAAATCAGCAGATTCTCCTGTCAATGGATGTTTAATCTCAGGATATTGATCAAAGCGAACTTGTGCCCACTTGGCAAATCGATTATTGGCATCCTGCGGAAATTGTGGCCTATCAGCGGCAGAGGCCCAATGATCTGCTTTCTTAATCCAGTCTTTCGTTTTTGAATTCAATCCACTGGGAAAAAACTTGTTTAGAAGTGTACGAGTTGTGCCCCCCTCATGTCCTGCTGGATCACGCATTAATACCAATGCTTTTTCTGCTGGATCATGAACTCTCGCGGCAAGTTTGGCCTGCCAAAGCGTATTATCTTTCATTGAGTTATCCTTGTAATAACAATCTGTTGGTCATCCAAAGAACGATGAACTGCCTGCCAAACTTCTATTTGCTTTTGTATAGATGGCGCATCACGACGAAGACTCTGACTCATTTCGAGAGGCAACGCACACGGTAGATGCACTATCATTGCAAAAAATTGATCATCTTCTTTTACAACCTTAAATCTAATTTGATTTGCTAATCGCCCCGTATTTGTCCAAGCATGAATTTTGTGATTAGTTACTGGGTAAGCTAATAAATGTCTATCTTGAAAGCCATTAGGTGCTGTCTTTGGAAAAGGTAAAGCAGTACGAAAGTTTATTTTTATTTCTGCCAAATCTTTCATAACCAATCGCCAATTCGCTCTTTTGATGGTTTTCCAGATGAGCACTCCTTTTCCATCACTACCAATCGCATGAGGCCAATCGAGTTTTAAACACTCTGATAGTGGTCGAGTAACTTTGTTAATTAAAGAGTTGTTAGCATTGATAAACGAAATATCATGAATGCCATTGGCTTGAATAGTCATTGACCCCCAACCATTCCGAGAGCGACCACCAATAGATCCAAACCAAGTAATGAGTTGGATAACCTGTAAAAATATCACTGCATCTTCTTTCGGATAAATCAGTGTGAGCAGGTTTTTTTCTTCTACCTCGATGGCTGGTGAATGTTTCAAACCCATTTTGAAATCTAGTGGCCCATATCCTAGATACAACTGTGATCCAACTGGAAATTTAACTTCTGGATGTTTTACTTTTGGATCATCTTTCCCCCAAGTATTTAGAGATCCAATCTTACACTCAGCCAATCTAATCCTTACCCGACTGCGCATAGCCCAATCTTTCCCGTTGCTATCCTTCAACCAAGCATGACCAAACAATCGTCCTTCACTTTCACGAATTTTATGCCAATCGTAATTATGTTCTTTAGCTACAGCAACGCGCCACCATTGTTGAATGAGTGCTTTAAATGGAGGGGTTCTCCAAGCAGATTTCTGCTCAGCATCACCCAGAAATGCTGGTACATTAAAGCTGATTTGATAATCCTCTTTTTTCATCCTTACCCCTATAAATATTCAATCTGATCAGTTTTCAGCATTATCTGATACCGTGTCTGCGGGCGTTTACCCACTGGACTAATCAAATAAGCCGCTGCTGCTTGTGCCAAGGTTTGTTTTAATAACTTATTAATTCGGGATTTTCGTTGTTCAAAAAAAGTCTTACTCATACCCTCTGCTAACGCTTTTATGGTTCTATCCGTTCCTCCTAACTCACCATTAATTAAACGGTATTCCTTTAAATACTCTTCAGCGTAACTCAGCTCTGGCACACCCTCATTAGGGCAAGTGGGCGGCAAAACAGCAAGGGTTTGGCGCTTAATTAGCCAGACATAAAAAGCCAAATCAGCTGGACTTAATTTAACCGCCATCTCATGCGCAATTAACACCCGGTTTATCAAATTCACACTTAAAAACGCAGAACCTAAAGCTTGTTGAGCTTTAGCCACAGATTGACTAAAACTGCTCTTACCTTCTAATAACCCTGCATCTAAACCGTGCCTTAATCTGACAAAAGGAATATCAGCAATCATCACCTCAGCATTCAGGGTATCTAAAGGTTTGCGGGTCGCATCATTACCATAAATCACATTACTATAAGGTGTTGGATAATAAAACTGCGGATGCGCTTCATAATCAGCCGCTACCAATACATGGCTTAAACGATCATGCGCTCTACCGTATAACGACAAGGCATAACCCGCATAAAAACTCATGGTTTTACGCCCTCCGGCAATCGATACATGTAAAGTGATATCAGGATCAGCCGTTAAGGTTCTTATCCATTCCGTAATCCCGTCGGCCATCGCTTGGTTATCAGCCTCCGTGCGGATATCCATTAATGGCTCTCCTTGCACTTGCTGCAAGACATGAATATGTTGCTCAGTAAAACTGGGCATTGCTAACCGATAATCATCATAAAAGCGCTTTAACCAACCATCATTAATCAAGGTCAACTTAGCCCGTTGATAACCTTCTGAAGTGGTTAAAATATGAATCTGCTCCGGCATCACTTGGCCTTGTTGATGCAAAGCGTACAATGTTTCGGTAATTACCTGAGGTGTTAACCCCGTAACCGCCAATAAAACCGACTTAACAGTCACGCGGATGCGTCCAAACTTTCAATGGTATACGCACCCATACCCATGCTAGTTCCCTTGCCTACGTGCGTCCATTGGCCTAACCAGAGATAAGGCCAAAAAACATTTAAACCGCGCATGTTTAATTCAACAGTTCCTACTAAGCCGCCCATATTAATTTCTGCGGCTTGTCTTGAAGAATAACGCGTCCAATCAAACCACTCCAAGTGCTTATTCTTAAAGTCTATCGTTTTAGCTTGACTCGTTAAGCTGGCAAAATCGGTTTCTAAAGGCGTATCCGTATGAAAATAGCTCAACAGTGATTGCCGTCTTAACAAGGTGCTAAAGAACACGGCAAAATTAAAATCCGCCGCTGAAATATTTTTACTATCTTGGGTAAGACGCAAAGGCGAATCAAACCTGAGTTTAATTTTTTCGGGTAATGCTGGTAACTGAATACTGTCAGCAGGTTTTTGGACATTAAGCGCATCATTCTCATAAAGCACACTCGCTACGCCATACTGATCGATATCATCAACGCTTTGTAAGGTAAACACTTGTCTATGCCCGCCAATCCCCATCAAGCCAGCCGTTTTAAAAGCATGTACCAAATAAGGTAAATAGCGCTGCCCATGACCCAACAAAATGACATCAAATTGATAATCGGTACTGCTATTATCAACATCCGGCAAAAACTTGATCACAAAGGGATGCGGAGCGGCTGTGTACTTACGCATTTTTTCTGTATGACTGGGGGGTGGGGTTTCAAACACAATACTGTAAGCGCAGGCATTCTTTAACAAGCAGTGCTGACAGGGTTGATTTCTTACCACACACACGGTCTTTTTTAAGGCATGACCCAAAGCCCCACGCCATGCAGATCCAGGATAACTAGGTAAGCGAATAGTACTTTCTGTTTTAAAATAAAACCGAAAAGTCTTAAGTGGAATAATAGGTTGTAACACTATTGTCATACATGCACCTCCCTGTTCAATTTTTCAGCACTGTAACCATTAAACAAACACTTTGCAAGCTTTCCACAAAATAAGCCATGACCATAAACCACAAACTTCATTTTAACCACCCAATAAACGATTAATACCCTCAGTAAATAACATCACATCTTGCGGGAATAATGTATGCGTCCAACCGTCCCATCTAGTTAAACCTGGACAAAACCATCATGCTTAGTCTTTTTCTCAGGAGATAAGTTGATGAGCCTACCGAGTAAGTGGATTACCCACATAGAAAACTGGCAGCGTAGTGGTTTAAAGCA
>CAIQNQ010000088.1 GCA_903873165.1 uncultured Methylococcaceae bacterium
ATTTCTATCATGGCTACAATAGTTTCACTTACTGTAAGTTTAAGTTTTTTATCATGAATATATTGATTAATTAAAATATCGTAGACGTAAATATACTCACCAAATAGAGTAGTATCATTAAGCTCTTGGCCACCTTCCATATCTCCTACAGTGGAATTTGATAAATCAGTACCTTCTCGTATTGCAAGCATGATTGCGATTCTAGAAAGAATATTAGGCGTCAATCCAGTCTTAGATTTTAAATATCTTAATTTGTCGGTAGCGTTTTTAGTGAGTTTAATTCTATTAGGTAACATGACTTATTTCTCGTTATTCATTTTCCAAAAGTAGCCAGATTCAATTTCACTCGAGCTGTCTTTACCTTTATATTCAAGCATGATGGTATGTGAAATATGTTCATTTAACGTCGCAAAATATTTCTCATCTATTTCTGTATCAGTTGAAAGAATTATGACTTTGCGTGAAATATTTCTGAAATGTATTTCTAAGAGTAATAACACCATCATTATACGATTGTTTTTTCGTAACATTTTGATTCACCAGCATAGCAGAAACCACTAAAACATGGCGGCTTAAAGCGTAAGCGCCTAACAAGGCGTCAAGTCGTTCTTGATAGTTTTCTATTACATTAATTACAAAGCCAATGTTAACAATATCAGCTTCCTGTTTTGGTTGATCAGGTGCGTAATGAGGATCCCAGCCAGAGACAAGAATGTCATTAGCCATTAAGTTTCTTATATCATCACCTTTACCGCAACCATAGTCAAAGACGGTTAAACTGCCATCTAAGTAACCATGTCTAGCCAAGCTTTGCATCGGTGCAGACAAATTACTTCTGGAAAGTGCGGTTAAGTGCCTGGATATTTTATTTTTATTATGGTTTAGTTCGATTGCCTCAAAATTAGCTTCATCATTCCCAATAGGTACAAATTGATGATCAATAAGTTGAAAGCCTTTTTCTACAATTTGGTTTTCCCACGATTGTTTAAAGCCAATATGAATGGTGTCATCAAATAAACCTAGTTGCTCAGCACTGTTTGTGAGTTCTTTAAATAACTCTATACGGGGATCGTTAGCGCTAATGAATAATTCTTTGCGGTGAAGTATTGGTGGGTTAATTGACGTTTCATAACTGCGCTTTTCAACACGTTCTGCGTCAAGATCAATCCTGTAACTCGTTTCTAACGCAGGGAAAGGATGGATAAAAAAGTGGGGATACCATAGCAATGACAACATTCGACTGTTAAGATCATATTTTACGATGTTGTAATCAACTCCGGCCTTTAAGCCACTAAATATTTCTGCCTCTGTAATGCGCGCTTGAAATTCATGTGGCTGATCAGCACTTAGGTCTATATGCCAGTAGAGATTATTAAGCACTTTTTTACCATACATTTTTATTAATTCGCTCTTCAAATTTTTAGAACCCAAAAAAGTGTACCGTTTATTATGTTTCAGAGAAAGTATTCAAGTCATGAAAATTAAAACAATCCTTTCCGTTGGAATTTTATAATCATAGTTTAAAGTAAGATTATTGAGTGTCATAGTTAACATTATCTTCAAATTAATAATCCTAATGAATTATGAATACCAAAATAAAGAATAGTAATTTTCAATAATTGATCCAATATTTAAACGAAGATAATTGATTAAGAGCACACAAAAAAAACACCACCACTAGTAAATTATTATCGACTAATCACCACACCATACATTCAAAAAATCAAAATCTCGTTCGCCACTGGGCAATCCCCCCGCCCCTTATCAGGGGCAGAGGGCTTAGCCTGAGCTTGTAAAACCTAAAACAGATCAAGGGGTCGCGGTGCTTTCAGCAAAACAAACGGTAGAGCTGTTTCTTTAGCTGAACCCTTGACTGGCTCAAATACAGCAACCCATTAGCGTATAATTCCGACTCAAATTACTAGCACTGCTATTGACACATAATACTAGCTATGCTATTATTAACCTGTAGTAAAAAGCTTTTAATCAAGCAACCGTCAAGCAAATATCAGGGACAAAATTATGAATATTACACTCTATCCGCTCGGAGCTTATGTGTCAGGTTACTGCCTGCCCTTCACTATCGATCTGGATGATATGAGTCTGCCAGAATTTGGCCAGGCAATATCAATCGGTCTTTTTGAAACCAATTATCAAAAAGCTGGTGGCTCTGTTTTATCTTCGCGCTGTTTACATTGTAAAAGCGTTTTTATTGGCACAGTCGAAAAAGAATGCCCCTGCTGTGGTCATATCGCTTTTGAAGTGAAATGCACTGATGAAGAATGGATTGTGTGTGATACAGAAGACGTGCCTAAAGAATATGTCAACGAATACAGCTTAAATGATGAATTTTTTGAGTATTTAGAATTAATCAAAAACACCCAGCTCGATGCAGAGATTATCAATGCTGGCGTTGCTTGCGGTTTAGAGTTGAACAATATTCAAGATGCCTATCAAGGCAAATACGATTCAGATGCAGACTTTGCCGAACAATTTGCAGAACAATCAGGTGAATTTAATGAAAAGCTTAGCTGGCCTTTTACTTGTATCGATTGGGAACGCGCCTCAGTGGATCACATGCAAGATTATAACGAACACAATCACCACTATTTTTATCGAAATTAAGCATCAGTTCTGCCATCGCCTTTTGCCGGCGGCAGAAACCAACCCAATTATACAAAGGAATAACCATGCAAATTTTAGATTTAACTGAAGCGGCTAATTTTCTATTAATGAACGCCGAAGTTCTGCGCCGTAAAGCTTATCAAGGGGATGTTCCTGGACGTAAAGCCGGAAAAAAATGGGTATTTATTAAAGAACATCTTGCCGACTGGGTAAGTGGTCGTTATCCTGATCGTGGGCAAGGCTTGCGCGTGATTGATGGTGGCTTAACTGCAAATGGAGTTAAAGAAACATGTCAATTTACAAACGCAAAGACACTTGGTGGATACAAATCACCACGGCTAACGGCGAGCGAATACAACACTCTGCTGGGACTAAAATAAGGCATGAAGCCCAAGAGCTGCATGACCGTTTAAAAGCAGACTCTTGGCGAGTCAAGAAGCTAGATGAAAAGCAGCGTAGAACTTGGCAAGAAGTTGTAATCCGCTGGCTTACCGAACACAGAAACAAAAAAAGCATCGAAACCGATAAAGTCATCCTGCGCTGGTTCAACTCTCGACTAAATAATAGATATTTGGATGAAATTAATAAAGACCCGACATTCCGCACCCCTACCTAAATGTAAAATTGATTTAAACTTTATCATTTATAATTTATCTATTTGTTGAAAAATGAACACAGAATCCTCGCATTACAATAGTTACAACTTGGATCATTTGGGCCTTATCGCAGGCA
>CAIQNQ010000089.1 GCA_903873165.1 uncultured Methylococcaceae bacterium
GATAACACAACCTTTTAACCCTACTGATGATGAGCACTCTCTTTACGAAGCGGTAAGTCGATTTATGTTGCGGCCAGATAGTTATGCCGTGCCCAAACGTCAACGTCATCTGATTGAATTGATTTTAAGAAAGCTTTTAGCATCTTCATCACACGCAATAGCAGGAACGCTTAAGACGATGAAGCACCGGTTAGAAAACTTGCGTGATGAAAAGATACAAGAAGATGTAGAGTTTACCCAACAATTGCTGGCAGATGAAGATGTCGATGCTGATTTGTTAGATGAGATTTTAGATATAAAGCCCGCATTAGAATCAGAAGAAACATTAAGCGAACGCATTAATCGTGAACAATTAAAAGATGAAATAGCGCAACTGACGCATTTATCAAATTTAGCCCAAAATATCACGACGGATACTAAAGCCCGTAGTTTACTAAACGCCCTAGAAATTGGCTTTACAGAAATGGAAAAAGCCAAAGTAGCCTCTTCAGCAAAGAAAGGTCCGCTTCGTAAAGCGTTAGTTTTTACCGAATCAAGACGTACTCAAACCTATCTAAAGAGCTATTTGGACGCAAATGGTTATGCTAATCAAGTCGTTTTATTTAGTGGTACTAATAACACACCAGAAGCAACGGCTATATACCAGAATTGGTTATCAATAAATAAAGGCACTGGTAGGATTTCTGGATCAAGAGATATTGATATACGCACTGCCTTAATAGAGTACTTTCGTGATGAAGCCACTATTTTAATTGCGACTGAAGCAGCAGCCGAAGGCGTTAATATGCAATTTTGCTCCTTAGTCATTAACTATGATTTACCGTGGAATCCTCAGCGGGTTGAGCAACGCATCGGGCGCTGCCATCGGTATGGTCAAGAATACGATGTGGTTGTTATTAACTTTTTAAATGAACGAAATGATGCTGATCGGCGGGTACTTGAGTTATTAACCGAAAAGTTTAATTTATTTAATGGTCTCTTCGGTGCCTCCAACGATGTATTAGGCATTATTGAATCAGATATTGATTTTGAAAAGAGAATTTTATCTATTTACCAAGTATGTCGCACTACAGAAGAAATTGACCAAGCTTTTGATGCGCTAAAACAAGAAATGGATGAAAGCATTAGAGATAGGATGAGCCAAACCCGTGAACAACTGCTAGAAAATTTTGACGAAGATGTACACGAACGCTTACGTATGCAATTAAACGATACTAACGCGCAACTGGATCGATTTAGTAAAAGATTTTGGACGCTGTCTCAATTTATTTTGGCAGAAAAAGCGTCCTTTAATGATGAAGCGTTGATCTTTGATCTTGAACAATCGCCATTAGAAACCATACCCACGGGGCATTATCATCTGATATCAAAAACACGCCCTACCGAAAATCAAGATAAGGTTGCTGAAAAGCCCATTGATTATAGTGGCCATTTATATCGCCTCTCTCATCCCTTGGGTGAGTTTGTTATTGATCAAGCTAAGAAGTTAGATGCCGCTTCTGCCAGTATCGTTTTTAATATCTCTCAGCATCCAACCCGCTTGCATGTTATTGAACAACTAAAAGGTAAACACGGCTATTTAACCTTGCAGTTTTTAGCGATTGATAGCTATGAGCGGGAAGAGTTTTTGCTCTTTTCGGCCTTAGATGATCAAGGGCAATCACTAGAGCAAGAAACGTGTGAAAAGCTCTTTAACTGCATTGCAGAAAATAAAGGGGTAATTAATATACCGGACGCTTTAGATCAACGCTTGGCTTTAGAATTAGAAAGGCATACCAAAGCGACCATTAGCCAATCCTTAGAAGCGAATCATAAATATTTTAACGAAGCCCGTGAAAAGCTAGAAAAATGGGCTGATGATCTAGTGTTAGTAGCTGAGAAAGCACTCAAAGATACCAAAGAACAAATTAAAATCTTACAACGACAAGCCAGGCTCGCCAGTAATCTGGATGAACAACATGACCTACAGCAAAAGATACAAAGTCTCGAGAAACAACAACGCCGCCAGCGCCAAGAAATCTTTAAGGTCGAAGACAGTATTATCGACAAACGTGATGAACTGATCAATGCCCTTGAAAAGCGACTGACCCAACAATCACATACAGAACGCTTATTCACTATTGAATGGGCAGTCATTTAATTAAAACTCAATACGCTATTAATTCGATTATTTACAGGATAAATCATGATGAATGCCCTTACTTTCAGCTTTACCCGCAAAAACCTTGCTGAGGTTATGCGAACCGTCAGCGATGACCACGCGCCTGTCGTAGTCACCCATCAAAACGCTAAACCGGTAGTTATTATGTCGCTTGAGGATTATCAAAGCCTTGAAGAAACCAGTTATTTATTAAGAAATTCAACAGGTGCACACAGATTACTTGAAGCCGTTGAAGAATTACGCGCAGGCAAAGGTGACATCAGAGAATTACTCAATGATGATTAAATTCTCCAGCAAAGGTTGGGAGGACTACCTTTACTGGCAAGTAACAGATAAAGCACTGCTTAAACGCATTAATATGCTGATAAAAGAAATTGAACGCGAACCTTTTACTGGCAAAGGCAAACCAGAACCTTTAAAACACCAGTTATCAGGTTTTTGGTCACGTCGTATCGACGCACAACATCGTTTGGTTTATAGCTTTGAAGCAGATACCTTACTCATTGCACAATGTCGGGATCATTATTAAAACCGCGAATTTAAACACATCACATATCTACCCGCATACTTCGATCGTTGTAAGCAGTGTGGGTAAAATTTATAACGGGACTAGCTTATGAGCACGACTGATAAAAATCGCAACCGCCTGATCACTTTACTTAAAGAATTGTTTCAATTGGATCAGCCTGAGTTAGATTTTGGGTTGTATAAAATCATGCACGCGAAAAGCGAACAGATCACTAAGTTTTTGCAAAGTGATTTACTCAAGGAAATAGAGGCTGCTTTTGGAGAAGTTGATCAACAACATGCGGCTGAAGCCAAAGCTAAGTATGAAGCCGCCATAGAGCAAGCTAAAAAGTTTGGCGCCCCCAATCCAGATGAAACACCGGGCGTTCAAGAAGCTAAAAGCGCTTACGAAAATGCAAAAGACAGTGGCAACGCAGAAAACGAAATCTATGATCATTTATATCGCTTTTTTGAGCGGTATTACGACAGCGGTGATTTTATGTCACGGCGTTATTACGCGCGTGAAAGTGACAGCCGTGCCGCCCCCTATTCAGTGCCTTATGATGGTCGAGAAGTTTACTTACATTGGGCCAACAAAGATCAATATTACATAAAAAGTACTGAGTATCTCAGTAACTATAGCTTTGAATTAAATGCCGCCATTAGACAAGAGGCACAAAAAACCAAGGGGGCAGGTTTAGAGGCTTTTGCAACACGGGAAGATGAAACAGAATTAAAGGTGCATTTTAGAATTATTGAAGCCAGCGAAGGTGAGCACGGTAATATTAAAGCGGCAAGTGATCAAAAACGCTTTTTTCATATACATAAACAAGCACCGATTCTGTTAGAAAATGGCGAATTGGTCATTCAGTTTGAATATCGTATTGATAATGATAAACCATCAAAAACACAAGATAGAATTTGGCAAGAAAGTCGCTTACTTGAAGCCGAAGTCGCCATTTTAAATGCACTCAAAGAAGACACCTCTGCAACCGGATTTTTGCAAGGTTTGTCACGTCTTGCCCCCACCGATAGCAAAGCCAAGCGCACACTGTTAGGAAAATATCTCTATCAATACACCGCACGTAATACCATGGATTATTTTATCCATAAAGACTTAGGTGGTTTTATGCGCCGCGAGTTAGATTTTTATATCAAAAATGAAATCATGCGTCTTGATGATATAGACAATGCCGATGCGCCAAAAGTAGAACAGTATTTAGCTCAAATCCGGGTATTACGTCGTATTGCCCAGCAATTGATTGCCTTTTTGTCTCAACTCGAAGACTTTCAAAAGAAGCTCTGGCTCAAGAAGAAATTTGTCACTGAGACCCATTACTGCATCACACTGGATAGGGTGCCTGTAAAATTCTATGCAGAGATTGCCGCCAATGAAAAACAGCTGAATGAATGGGAAAAACTGTTTGCCATCTCAGAAATAAACGATAGCCTTTTAGCCAGCCAGCCAGCCAGCCAGCCAGCCAAAAAGTGTACGCCTGAGTTTCTAAAAAACAACCCCTTTCTTCTGCTCGACACCGCCTTATTTTCCAACGAGTTTAAACAACAACTGCTTGCTGAACTACCTGATTTGGACGCGCAATGCGATGGTGTGTTGATTCATTCCGAGAATTTTCAGGCCTTGGGTTTGATGCAACAGAAGTATCGTGAACAGGTGAAGTGTATCTATATTGATCCGCCGTATAACACAGGTGGTGATGGATTTACATATAAAGATGCTTATCAGCATTCAAGTTGGTTAAGCATGCTTTATGATAGAGTTTATAGATCCTCATTCTCATTAAAAACAAAAAATGGAGTATTTTTAAGCAGCATATCAGAAGAAGAAGTTTCTAATTACAAATTGTTGCTTAACTTGTTATTTTCTGGAAACGTTATTAACGCTATTGCAACTAGAAGACAAGATAAAAATTTGAGTTTGCAATTTGTCGACAAAGGGCTATCAAGTTTAAGTGTGGGATTCGAATACATATTAAGCTATAGAAAATCTTCTTCAGCTTTTATCAATCCTGTATACACGGAAACATCGGAAGATAGATCCACTAATGGATATTGGAAAGGATTTTGGAATGATGCAGATAGACCTACGATGCGATATGACATATCAGGATTTAATCCTACAGAAGGTCAGTGGAAGTGGAAAGAACAAACTGCAAAGGAGGCAGTAGATAATTATAAGCTTTATCTTGAAGAGTTTTCAGCCATTGAATCATTAGAGGAATATTGGATAAAAACCGGCTGCAAACTAAAATTTATAAAACGAAATCTTGCAGGTATTGGTAAAAACAAAGGGGTCGAGCACTGGATACCACCTTCAAGCCAAAAACTTAGATCAACAGACTGGACGGATTTATTGACTTTGAGAGCTATTTCAAATGATTATGCATTGACATTTAGCAGCCCAAAAAATGTTGAATTGATTGAAAATATCATCGCCTATGGCGCTAATTGTAATTCACTAGTTTTAGACTACTTCGCTGGATCCGGTACAACCGGCCATGCTGTTATCAATTTAAACAGAGAAGACAACGGCAATCGCAAATACATACTAGTCGAACAAAACAACTATTTTGACACTGTCTTAAAACCCCGCATCCAAAAAGTCGTTTATTCTAAAGACTGGAAGGATGGAAAACCCGTTTCCCGCGAGGGTATTAGCCACTGCTTTAAAACCCTGCGCCTGGAAAGCTATGAAGACACCCTGAATAATCTGGTGCTGAAAGCCGATAGCAGTCGCGATATGGCCTTAGCCAATAACGCTGGCCTACAACGAGACTACCTGCTCAATTACTTTCTTGATGTAGAAACCCAGGCCAGCCAAAGTTTGCTGAATATCGCTGATTTTCGCGATCCGACGGCTTATAAGATGAATATCAAAAAGCCGGGTAGTGAAGAGCAAAGACTACAAGCCATCGACTTGATTGAAACCTTTAATTGGTTAATTGGTTTGTGGGTGCAAAACATGGCTGCACCGCATAGCTTTAGTGCGGAATTTGAGCGTGAACAAGATCCCGATTTACCTAAAGACCAAAATACCCGCTTAACCTGCAAACGCCTAAAAGTTGATAATACAGGCGATTATTGGTTTCGCTTGATTGAAGGCTACACACTTAAAGTACCAGGCGATAATACCTCTAAAGTAGCAACCTTGATTATCTGGCGTAAGCAAACCGACGATGCCGAAAAAGACAACGCTGTGCTGCAAAAGTTTTTGCTGGAGAAGTTGCAAATTTCCCCGCGTGCGCAAACTTATGGCGTGATTTATATCAATGGCAGTCATACATTGCCCAATCCGGTGGTGGAAGGTGAGCAAACCAAGGTGAGATTGATTGAAGAAGCATTTCATAATGCTATGTGGTCAGGGGACGCAAGCTAATGGCCGCCAAACCCAAAGCTGCTGCCAAAAAAAAGGTCGGCGCATCGCTCAATTTTACGGATAAATTGGTGTTAAACCAGTGGCTTATTTCACTGTTTGGTGTGGACACTTTTGCCGTTCATAAAGACGGCAACCGCGAAGTGCGCCCGATGCAGTTTCTGGCCAAACAATTGCGTGACTGTCGTGAAGGCTTGGATACCGATAATCTGCATTTTTTCTACAAGCAGTTAAAGCTTAATTGGCAACCGCATGCAGAACTAATTCCGAATGCCTTGTTGCACTATGAGCAAAATATTGTCAGTCATACCCAATGGCTGAACGAAGGCAGGGAACGACCGATTGAGTGGAAATATTACCAATGGCTATCGTTATTGTTTGCGGAAATTTACCTACACCAGTATTTTTCTGACCGCGAAAAACTACTTGAACAGTTGAATGACTATGTCCGACAATTTAACGCGCATTGGGCGAGTCGCAAAGTACCTATGTTTACAGGCATTAGCGAATACAGCCTGGAAGAGCTCAATAAACTGTGTCTGCAAAACGCCACAGGCTCCGGTAAAACTTTGGTGATGCACGTTAATTACCGCCAGTTTGCGCACTACGCCACGGAAGCGGGACAGCATGATTTGGTTTCTCGCACCTTATTAATTACCCCTAATGAAGGTTTAAGCAGTCAACATGAGCAGGAGTTATTACAAAGCGGTATAGAAGTTTCACGTTTAGTTTTAGATAACAATGCCATTGGTTCAACCAGTGGGATTTTTAGTAGTGACTATGGGCATTTAACGCGCATTGATTATATAGAAATCACTAAGCTAGGTGATAAAGATGGCCCCAATACCATTGCCACGCGTAATTTGGGGGATCAGAATCTGATTCTAGTGGATGAAGGTCATCGGGGTATGGGTAAGTCTGACGAAGAAGGTTGGATGAAACAACGTGAACGCTTGGTGGAAAAAGGCTTTGCTTTTGAATATTCAGCCACTTTTAAAGAAGCCGTTAAGGCGGCTAATAATGCGAGAATTGAAGAAAGCTATGCCAAGGCGGTGTTGTTTGATTATTCGTATCGCTACTTTTACGAAGATGGTTATGGCAAAGATTACCGTATTTTTAATATCCCCAAATCACAAGCCGATCATGAATTTATTTATTTGACCGCGTGTCTGCTGGGCTTCTATCAGCAACTCCGTTTGTATAAAGAGCGTAAAGCAGACTATGCCGAATACAATATTGAAAAACCGCTCTGGGTTTTTGTGGGTTCTAGCGTATCGGGAAATAAAAAGAAAACCGTTGATGAGGAAGCAACTGTTTCTGACTTAGTGCGGGTATTGTCGTTTTTTGCCACGTTCCTTGAAAAACCCAACGACGCTATTCGGGCGATTGATGTTTTATTAAAACAAGATGGCACGGCTTCGGGGTTGCTGGATAACTCGGGGCACGATATTTTTAATGGTGCATTTTTGTTTTTGCGTCAACGTCTGCTCAAAAGCGAAAAGCCCGAGGATATTCATGCCGATATTTTAGATTGCCTGTTTAACAATCGTGCCGGTGGGCAGTTGCAGTTATTGCGCTTAAAAGGTGATAGTGGTGAATTGCTGTTAAAGGCGGGTAATAGTGAACAGCATT
This sequence comes from uncultured Methylococcaceae bacterium, assembly GCA_903873165.1. Taxonomy (GTDB): domain Bacteria; phylum Pseudomonadota; class Gammaproteobacteria; order Methylococcales; family Methylomonadaceae; genus Methylobacter_C. The sequence continues at coordinate 7,692 of CAIQNQ010000089.1, forward strand.
TTGGCTTGATTAACGTGGGGGATGCCTTAAGTCTCGCTAAACATGTTGAAGACGAGTGCGCTAAAGGTAACAGTCCAGCTATTGTGGTTGATGATAGTGATTTTATCGCAGCCCAATTTGCCAGTGTTAAAGAATCCTCATCACCCATCAATTTATTGATAGGGGCTAAGAAATTTGTTGAAGGTTGGGATTGTTGGCGGGTAAGCACGTTGGGTTTAATGCGAGTCGGGCGTAGCGAGGGCTCACAAATCATTCAGTTATTTGGTCGTGGTGTGCGTTTAAAGGGGCACAGTTGGTCATTAAAAAGATCAAGAGCGGCAACACCGGCAAAACAGCCTGAATACATTCATTATATTGAGACGCTTAATGTTTTTGGCGTGCAAGCGGATTTTATGGAAAAGTTTCGTGATTTCTTAAAAGACGAAGGTTTGCCGGGTAACGATAGTAAGGAAGTCTTCAGGATTCCGATGAATGTGACTTATGATTTTGGCCAACAATTAAAAGTCATACGTCCAAAACGTAAGGCTAAGGATGGTCGTGAATATAATTTTAATCGTGATGGTGCGATGCCTCTTTTTGGAGGCGTGCCTGATTATTTAACTAAAAACCGCATTGAAGTGGATTGGTATCCTAAGATACAGTCCATTGTTTCTAGCACTACCCGTTTGGCAGGTGCCGTTATTTTGAGACATGAGGCTGTCTTTACTGAGCAGCATATTGCTTTTCTTGATATCAACAAATTATATTTTGAGTTAGAGCAATTTAAGGCAAGAGAGAATCTTTATAGCTTAATCATAGTACCTTCTGCTGTGCGCAGTCTCTTATTGAGAAACGATTGGTATAGTCTGTATCTACCAAAAGAACTGATTACCTTAAACAGCTATGCGAATGTCCGTATATGGAATCAGATCGCCCTAGAGTTACTGAAAAGATATTGCAAAAAATATTTCCTTTATGCCACTGATGAATTCATCAGACCCCGGTTAGAAATACGTGAATTGGATCGCGACGATAGTAATTTGCCTAAGCCAGATGAGTTTTATCAATTAACAGTTGATGCCAGTGAACAGCAATTAATTGGTGATATTGAAAACCTTCAGGCTGAAATTGATAAGGGTTTAAAAGCTAACCATTCAATACCTCCTATTGAAGCAGGTCAGTTGAAGGCATGTATTCTGGGTAATCATTTGTATCAGCCGTTATTGTATGCTGAAAAAGGCTGTCCTGTTTCTATTACACCGGTTTCACTTAATGAAAGTGAAAAGGATTTTGTAGTTGATCTAATGCAATGGTTGGAAAAAAATGAATCCATTTTGCAGGGTGAGCAGACACCTAAAACATCACTCTATTTATTGCGCAATAAATCACGAGGCAGTGGAATTGGCTTTTTTGAAGCAGGGAATTTTTACCCTGACTTTATTGTTTGGGCGGTTACCGGTAAAAAACAAGTAGTGGCTTTTATTGAGCCACATGGTATTTCGCACGAAGGGCCAGAACATCCCAAGGTGCAGTTTCACAAAGTCATTAAAGATATCGAGACGCGACTTAAGGATGTGCATGTTCGGTTGGAGAGTTTTATTGTTACCCCAACACCTATTGCGGCAGTGAGTGACCGTGGTTTAACCCGTGAAGAATGGGCAGAAAGACATGTGTTGTTTATGGATAGTCCTGAGTATATCGAGTTGTTAATGAATAATCTTCTTGGCAAAGGTTAGGGTTTTAAATTTATTTGGTGGCCGTTGATTAGTGTCCACTTAGAATTTTTGCAATGAATCGGAGATCGATGAGTTTTGATTAATTGATTGCGACTAAGCATTATCAAATATGCAATTGGGATTCAGCCCTCGTATCGACTTTTTTGGTTATTATTGCTATGAGAGCAATAATAACCAGAGACCGCTTTAAATAAGAATACTTACGCTCAATCAATGACCGTCAAGCAATACCTGAGCATATAGTTTATTAAACAAATGAAAACTGATTGAGTTTTACCTAAGTCTGATGATACAATCACCGATTAAAATAATTAGTCATCAACCTATACTTTCTTGATCAATGTTTAACATAGATAATGAGATGGTTGTTGAACCGGTGCAATTCAGGGATGTGATGCAACGGTCTTTTTCCTTTCTCTTAGGTCGTTTGACGGTATAAACCGAATTCCAAACGATGCGGTAGAGCCAAATAAAAGGAAGCCTTGCATTGATATATGTAAGGCTTTTTTATGTCTTATGCGCTCGTAGCTCAGCTGGATAGAGTAATCGGCTTCGAACCGATCGGTCGGGGGTTCGAATCCCTCCGGGCGCGCCAATTTAAGAAAGCCTTACATTTGATTGTAGGGCTTTTTTTATGTCTTTTAAAAATTAAGTGGAATAACACACTGATTGATAAATAACTTAGAAATATTGCGTTCACTTTAAGTGTGAATTACACTTTGGTCTTGGTAGAAGAATATACTGTAGTTAACGCATTAAAAAGGAATCCCACCATGCAAGCCTATTATGAAATAGAAACCGATATTCCTAAAAATCACCGACTTAATTTAGTGTTACCTGATGATATTCCAGAAGGTAAGGCGAAATTGGCTATTATTTATGAAGTACCCAATAAACAAACCCAAAACGCAGAAGACTTAATTAATGCCATTAAAAAGTTTCGCGTCACACAAACTTTATCTAATCAAGAAATAAAAGCGTTAATTGAGGAAGGACGTGCCTAGTTTAGTATTGGATAATTCGGTTGCTATGCGCTGGTGTTTTAAAGACGGCAGTGATTCGGATTTAAGTTATGCTGACAAAGTCCTAGATCGTCTCGCCGACACTACTTTTTTAGTACCTAACCTTTGGCATTTAGAAGCTGCAAATGTAATAGCTCGCGCTCAAAAGCGCCAATGGTTAACCACTGATCAAATGCAACAGTTTTTAGACTTGGTGCTTCAACTACCTCTTAAAGTTGATTTAGAAACAGCAAAAAAAGCTATGGCTGAAACATTTAACTTGGCAAGTGTACATAACTTGTCAGTTTATGACGCGGCTTATCTAGAATTAGCCTTACGTCATCATGTGTCACTAGCTACATTAGATTTAGATTTAAGAAAAGCCGCTTCTAATGTCAATGTAACTATTTTTAACTTATAAAATAATGTGTAACATTATTTTATGTCTGTTAAAGTTTAATTCGTATTCCAAGGAGGAACTTGCAAAACTCTCCTATTGAAAACAGAGTCAGTTAGTTTTAACGCGATTTGAGCTATTTTTTTAGAGAGAAAACGCCCTTTTCGGTTAAAAGCCGGAAAATGCGTCGTTTTTATAAAATTTAGGGCATAGCTA
>CAIQNQ010000090.1 GCA_903873165.1 uncultured Methylococcaceae bacterium
TGCTGGCCAGTTTTCATCTGATAACTCACCGTTGTGTACGCTTTGTACTAAGCAATCTACATCGGGATTGCGTTCAGTTTCGCCACCTTCACCTTTTAATACCGCAGCATGGGGTTGTTGCAATAAAGCAGCCGCTTCTTGATGCACAGGGCGATAGCCGGGGTGAAAAATGCCCTGGATACTATGGGCGGCATTAAATGGATTAATGAGGCGGACTAGTGTGTGTACAGGCGAACGTAAACCTAATAGGGGTCTGAGTTCTATAATCTCGTGCAGTTTGGGGCAAAACTGTTCGAGCGATAAATAACTAAAATGTGTGTCTTTGAGTTGTTGTTTGGCTTCTGTCACCGAAGTCGCGGCACTTATGCCTAAATATTTGAGCATATCTTGTGTGTAAAGTCGGCCTGCGGTATGACCGCCAGCTCCGTGCATAAAGACATTAATACCTTTATCGGCTAATAATAAAGCCGATAATAAAAACCACGGTAAATGCCGACGCTTACCCGCATAAGACGACCAGTCGAGATCAACTAAGGCATGGTCATCACTGAGCTTAGCGGATTCTCTCGCGGCTAAGACAAAGCCAGCTAATTCTTCTGGGCTTTCTTCTTTTACGCGCATCAGCATTAAAAATGCACCGAGCTGCACGGGTTGGACTTCATCCGCTAAGATCAAGCGCATAGCTTCATAAGCTTCTGCTTGCGTTAAGGGCCGTGAGCCTTTTTTACCTTTGCCGATGATACGGATGTATTGGGCAAAAGGATGTTCAGGCACTGGCGTCTGCTCGTGATGCGTTAGTTTCATAGCAATTATTTTAAGTAATGATCTATTAAGAGCGCGGCAAAGAGTAAGGTAATGTACACAATCGAATATACGAAGGTTTTCATCGCTGTTTTATTATCTTTTTTACGCATCATTTGCACGGCATAGTAAATAAATATGCTATCCAAAATAACGGCAGAGACTAAATACAGCAGGTTACTCATGCGGGTTAAATAGGGTAGTAGCGTGACGATTAATAATAAAATCGTATATAACAATATTTGTAAGCGCGTAAAGGCGGGGCCGTGCGTAACGGGCAACATGGGGATATTAACTTTAGCGTATTCTTCGCGTCTAGCAATGGCTAAGGCCCAAAAATGCGGCGGCGTCCATACGTAAATGATCAAAGCTAATAGCAGCGCGTGGGGGTGAACTTCTCCCGTCATGGCACACCAACCTAATAAAGGCGGAGTGGCGCCAAAGAGACCACCAATCACAATATTTTGCGGCGTGGCTCTTTTAAGGTATAAGGTATAAATAATGGCATAACCAAATAGGGATAAAAAGGTGAGCACCGCTGTTACGGTATTCACTAAGAATACCAGGATTAGCATGGCTGTTATCCCTAATATCGCCGCAAAAGTCAGCACATTAACGGTACTTAAATTACCTTGCGGTAAAGGCCGGTTTTCGGTACGAGACATTTGGGCATCCGCTTTACGATCAATAAAGTGATTAATGGCGGCGGCAGATGAAGCGGCTAAGGCAATGCCAATTGACCCATACACAAAAAGTGCTATATCAGGCATGCCGGGGACGGCTAAGAGCATCCCCACCACTGCAGTGAACATCATTTCTGCAACGACGTTGGGTTTACAGAGGGTGAGGTAATTTTTCCAGGTAAGTGTGGAGGATTTGCTAGGCATTATGTAATTAGATTCCAACTCTTATAATATTGTATAGAATACAGTGAACTTTTGATTATTGAAATAGTCAGACGCGCTTATCACCATTAAAGAGGGAGTTATGAATAATCGTTTACTCTGCACAGTGTTACTGTGCTTACCTGCCATGAGTTTACATGCAGAAGCTAAAGTATTTGAAAAAACGTTAAAGAATGGTCTAAAAGTGCTGGTTAAAGAAGATCACCGCTCACCGATAGCGGTATCTCAAGTGTGGTATAAAGTGGGTTCAAGTTATGAGCCAGGTGGCATTACTGGCGTGTCTCACATGTTGGAACACATGATGTTTAAGGGCACTGATAAACATGCGGCGGGTGAGTTCTCTCGCATTATTGCTGAAAATGGTGGGGAAGAAAACGCCTTTACCGGTCAAGATTACACCGCTTATTTCCAAACGATGGAAGCGTCACGTTTACCCGTTAGTTTTGAGCTAGAAGCCGATAGGATGCGGGGCTTGCATTTATTAGCGGAAGAATTAAAAAAAGAATTACAAGTGGTGACAGAAGAACGTCGGATGCGTACTGATGATAATCCACAAGCTAAAATGAACGAACATTTTATGGCGATGGTATATGCCAACAGTCCGTATAAAAATCCTGTTATCGGCTGGCCTGCTGATATTGCTAATTACACCGTTGAAGATTTGCAAGCCTGGTATCAACGGTGGTATGCACCGAATAATGCGACTTTGGTGGTAGTCGGTGATGTGCAACCGAATGCAGTATTTGCTTTAGCAGAACAGTATTTTGGGGAATTAAAACCCAGTGAGATTAAACCGTTAAAGCCTCAGACTGAAATTGAGCAATTAGGCGTTCGGCATATAGCGGTTAAAGTCCCCGCCAAATTGCCATCAGTGGTGTTAGCTTATAAAGTTCCCTCCCTCAAAACCGCTACTAATGAAAACGAAGCTTATGCCTTAGAAGTATTGGCGGGGGTATTAGACGGCGGAAACAGTGCTCGTTTATCGTCAACTCTTATTCGTGGTCAACAAATCGCCGTATCTACGGGTGCATCTTACGATTTAAACTCAAGACTATCGTCTTTATTTGAACTGGAAGCGACTCCAGCGGAACATAAATCTGTCAATGATTTAGAAGCCGCCTTAAAAGTAGAAGTGACTAAGTTACAAAAAGATTTAATTACTACCGATGAGTTGCAACGCATTAAGGCTCAGGTATTAGCCACTGATATCTATCAAAAAGATTCGGCATTTTATCAGGCAATGGAGTTAGGGACTTTTGAGACTGTGGGTTTAGGTTGGCAAAAAGCCGGGGAATATGTGGCTAAAATTAATCAAGTAACACCTGAGCAAGTGCGAGCAGTGGCGCAAAAGTATTTAGTTGAAGATCATTTAAATATTGCTTATTTAGAACCGCAAACCATAAAGACTAGTTCAGACAAGAAGGGAGCTCACTAATGCGTATCAGTTTTAAGCAGTCAAAAATCATAGCGACTAGTTGTGTGTTAGCCAGTAGTGTTTTACTCAGCGCTTGTGATCCAATGTATGAAGTAAAGCCGGATAACGCGCCTGTTGCAGTTACCCCAAGTGTGCCTGAAATTAAGCAAAGTGCCGTGCATGTCACGAGTAAAATTGAGCATTGGCAAACTTCTCAAGGCAGCCGCGTGTATTTTGTCCATGCGGATGGCTTGCCTATGGCTGATATTCAAGTACTCTTTAATGCTGGCAGTGCGAATGATGGGCAGAAATTTGGTTTAGCCGAATTAACCGCAGGCGTGCTGGATACGGGTGCTGGAACTTGGAATGCTGATGAAATTGCCCAACGTTTTGAAAATATCGGTGCGCAGTTTGGTGTTTCCAGTTCTATGGAGATGGCGACTTTATCATTAAGAACCTTAACTGATCCCAGTTTGTTCAACAAAGCCATTGATACCGTGCAAGTCATTTTGACTCAGCCATTGTTTAAAGAAGCCGATTTTAAACGCGAAAAAACCCGTACTTTAGCAGGCTTAAAACAACAGGAAGAATCACCTGCAGCCCAAGCTAGCATAGCGTTTTATAAAGCGCTTTACGGTGACCATCCTTATGGGCATCCTGGTTCTGGTACGCTTAAAACAGTATCAGAATTTAAAGTGGCGGATGTACGCGATTTCTATAAAAAATACTATGTAGCTGCCAATGCAATTGTGGTGATTGTCGGTGATTTATCAACAGCGCAAGCCGAGCAAACGGCAGAAAAGGTATTGTCTGGATTACCGATTGGTAAAAAAGCTGATGTTTTACCTGAAGTCAGTTTACCAACCCATGCGGAACAACAGCACATTGATTTTCCATCGTCTCAAACACATGTCTTAGTAGGCTTACCAGGTAGTTATCGTAAAGATCCGGATTATTTTAATCTTTATGTCGGTAATCATATTTTGGGTGGCAGTGGTTTGGTTTCTAAGTTATTTGATGAAGTCCGTGAAAAGAGAGGCTTAGCTTATACGGCTTCAAGTAGTTTTGTACCCTTAGCTAAGCCCGGGCCTTTTTTGATTAGCTTACAAACCCGTAATGATCAAAAAGATCAAGCATTACAAGTCTTGAACCAAACCTTAGCGGATTTTATTAATAAAGGCCCGACTGAAGCAGAGTTGAGCGCGGCTAAGAAGAATATTACTGGTGGCTTTGCTTTGCGATCAGATACGAATAAAAAGCTGGCTAATTATGTGGGTATGATTGGCTTTTATGATATGCCGTTAGATTATCTCGATACTTTTCAGCAAAATGTGGAGAATGTCACCGTGGCATCTATCACCGATGCTTTTAAGCGTAGAGTTAAGTTAAACTTATTGCAAACGGTCACTGTTGGTAAGGTAGCAGAACCGAGTGGCAAATAAACTTAAGATTATTGGCGGAGACTGGCGTAGTCGATCAATTCAGTTTGAAGATGCGCCAGGTTTAAGACCCACTCCAGTTCGAGTCAGAGAAACGCTATTTAATTGGTTACGCAATGATATTTTAAGTAGCCGTTGTCTGGATTTATATGCAGGTAGCGGCGCTTTAAGTTTTGAGGCTGCCTCAAGAGGTGCTAAATCTGTTGTGCAAGTTGAAAATAATCCCTTAGCTTGTCGGGCATTAAAAGAAAATGCCGTGTCTTTAGAGGCCAAGCAGATAAAAATTGTGCAATCGGAGGTGTTTCGTTATCTTGCAGGTGATGCAGACATTTTTGATGTGGTGTTTATCGATCCACCGTTTCATCAAGGCTTAGGGGTACAGACTTGCCAATGGTTAGAAGATAAAGGCTGGTTAAGTGCGCACGCAAAAATATATGTGGAAGTTGAGAGTACCTTAAAACTAAATGATATACCAGTCAATTGGTTACCGCTTAAAAGTAAAGTAGCGGGTGAGGTGGGTTATCATTTATTTGAGCGGCAAGGATAAAAGATAAGATTAGCTCTAAAACCCACTGGCTCGGTCAATTAAGCGGCTTTTAACTCCACATGGACGCGTTGACCTAAGGCCGCAGCTATATTCACCAAAGCGTCCAAGGAAAATCGCGACACCCGTCCACGCAACAGGTCATTAATACGCGGCTGGGTAACGCCACAATGTACCGCCGCGTCGGCTTGTTTCCACTCCTTAGCTTGGATGATGATTGTAATTTGTCGCATCAATTCCGCTCGTGTTTGAAGATTGGCTGCTTGTTCTTGGGTGTCAGAAATTGCATCCCACACCGTGTTAAAAGTTTGTACTTCAATCATTAAGCCCCCTTAGTAGTTCAGCGTATCGTTTACTGGCAAGTTCAATATCGCGTTTGGATGTGGTTTGGGTTTTCTTCTGGAAAAGGTGCAGCACGTAGACCATTTCAGCCAGTCTGGCTGTGTAAATCACACGGTAAGTACCTGATTCGTCCCACACTCAAATTTCTTCAACACCTTTGCCGATGGAAGGCATCGGTTTGAAATCGTCTGGCGATTCTCCTCGTTGTACTTTGTCCAGTTGGTAGCCGACATCTTGTTTGGCGGCCTCTGGAAATTCCCGCAAGCACTTAAGCGAATCGCCAAGAAATTGAATTTTCTTCATGGCTTGAATATATCCGATTTGATATAAAAATACAAGACATAGTCCCTATTGAAATAGGACACAAGCTATCCTTTCAAGCCTTGAAGGGTAAATAAGTAGACGCACTGGCTTTGTATTGTTGGGTCGCGATTTTTTCACGTTGTAAAAATCGTCCAATGGCATCGGCAAAGCCAGCATCTTTTATCCAATGCGCTGAATAAGTGGTGACTGGCTCAAAGCCTCTGGCTATTTTATGTTCACCTTGAGCGCCAGAGTCAAAGCGCTTCAGGTGGTGCTCAATACAATAATCAATACCTTGGTAGTAGCACGTTTCAAAATGCAGGCTGTGATATTCTTCATAACAACCCCAATAGCGACCGTATAAAGTATCTGAGCCGATAAAACTTAAAGCCGCTGCAACAGGTCGTTGATCATTTAAGGCGAACACTAATAATAATTGCTCACCCATCGTTCGAGCGATCTCTAAAAAGAACTCCAGTGTTAAATACGGCTCTGACCCTTTCTTTAAGTAGGTCATCGCATAAAAATTAAAGAACGTTTCCCATTGCGATTCAGTAACCTCTGCGCCATTCAATTGAATTAAGGTTACGCCTTGTTCAGCAATGCGCTTGCGTTCACGCTTAATCATCTTACGTTTACTGGACGTTAATCCCGCTAAGAAATCATCAAAGTTTTGGTAGTCTCTGTTAAACCATTGAAACTGCACACCCTCACGGATATAAAGGTTGAGTGATCTGAATATGTCTACTTCTTTAGCAGACGGAAATAAGCAATGCCAAGTGGATATGTTTTTTGCACTAGCTATCTTCTGAAGCGTATGTAGAAAAATCTTATAGATTTCAAGACTGTTAAAAGCTTTGTTAATAACAATTCTAGGGCCTTGGCAGGGCGTAAATGGAATGGCTGTTAAGTATTTAGGATAATATTCAAGACTATTTTGATGATAAGCCGATGCCCATTGATGATCAAATACATACTCACCCCATGAATGATCCTTAAGGTATAAGGGCATAAATGCAATAAGCTCATTGGCTTCTAAAATGATTAGATGGGCAGGCGTCCAGCCAGTCTTTGCGGATACTGAACCACTTTGCTCAAGTGCAAGTAAAAATTCATGTCTTAAGAAGGGGTAGCTTGACCCTGTAAGATTATTCCACGCAACGGAATCTATATCTGAAATACTTGGTATTTGTCTTATTTCCATGGGAATTAATCAATAAAGCAAAAAAGTAGCATACCACTAATTAACAAACTAACAATTACTCATTCTAGCAAGTGATTGTTCAGTTAACGTATTAATTTTGAAAAGTATTATTTTCATCGTTTTGCAATAGAAGCGCTTTAGAATATTACTAATTTAAGATCTCTATTATTCCAGAACTGTCTTTAGAACTAAACGGTAAGTTTTTTTGACGACCTTTATGGCCTAAAGAATCCTCAGCAATCCATTGTATCACTTCATTTTTATCAATATGAACTCTCACTATTTTACAAAGCAACGTTTAATTAATAAACAAAATATTTTTATTTTAACAACCGCAGGACTTATATTCGCCACGCAATGTTGCGCTGAATCAAGTCCTGCCGAAGAAACAATACCCATCCTAATCAAGCGTGCCCAAACTTATCTGGCAAACGGGCAATCACAACAAGCCGCCGAAAGCTATGAAAAAGCGGCAGCCCTGGGTGAATCAGCAGAGGCCGAAATCGGTTTGGTGCGTGCCTATTTGCAGTCTGGAGAATTCCGAAAAGCTATTGCCTTTAGTAATCTGGTTGCCGCTGAACATCCTGATGTCAGTGAAACCGCTGCCTTGTTGGCTTATATTGAAGATAGGGAAGGGCAAACAACTCCTGCCTTAGCCAAACTAACTGAAGAGCTAAAAAAACATCCTGATGATGTCGCATTATTTGCCTCTCAGATTGAGATTCTTATTGATCGGATGGCTATTTCACAAGCCATACAGAAGCTTGATGACTGGATAGGACGCAATCCACCTCATGGCGATATTTACCGTTTGCGCGCCCGTGCTGCCTTAGCAGCAGGAAATCGCGAAGACTTGCTAAACTGGCGCCGAAAAGCGGCGCTTGCCTATGAGTCGATTAGTAGTCCTGCCACTGCAGCTGTCACAAAATGGCCTGTACATGCCATGGAATCATTTCCCATAAATGATGAAAAACCTAAAAAATCAGGCAATGGTTTTGTAATCGATCAGGGTCGCCGGATACTTACTAACGCCAGTCTGGTTTTAAATGCCAATGGTGATGTCTGGGTACGAAATGGTTTAGGAAAAATCCGTAAGGCTAAAGTTGAAAAAACGCTTCCTGATCATGGTCTAGCTGTATTACGTTTGGAAACAGCCTATCCGAAGACATGGAGTCTACCTGATCCATTGTTTAATGCGTCGATGGATGTGCATTTTTGCTTTGCACTGGGTTTTCCTGTGACAGATGAACTGGAAAAAAGCTACCCGATACTTTCTCCTGGCATGGTGGTTCGGAGTGATACCGGTTATGGCGGTTTGATGCAAGTGACAAGCACGTTGGGGTCTGAAAACAGTGGCAGCCCAATATTTGATGGTTCAGGTCATTTCATAGGGATGACGCTGGCAAAGCAAGAACCCCTTAAAGGCATTACTGATAGAGATGCCTTGTTGGGTAAAGGCACTTTTGCGGTTCGGGCAAATGAAATACAAAAATTGCTTTCAAGCTCTATTCACTCAAAGAAAAAACCAGCAAAGAAAAATGCGGTGAAAGGAACACCTTCAGTTGAAGAATTATACGAAAATTTACTGCCTACAGTCGTGACAATCGTTGTAACACCATAAACACCAAAACACCTTAAGCAGTAATAAAAAAGCCGCGTCCTAGAACGCGGCTTTTTGTTTTTAATGTCTAGACTTCTAGATATTAAAGCTTATTGTAATTTAACTATACGTGGTTTGTGTAAATTTGTAGCTGTTGGATCATAAGCCGCATTGGGTGCCTTAAACTGTGCAAGATAAGCCACAGAAGTGTCAATGTCTTGAGCACCACCAATACGGTCAGTTCCATTGTTAAACACCGCCAAATTATCGCCACCCGTTGCCATAAAGCTGTTAACGGTGACTCTATAGGTTTTTACTGAGCTAACAACACCGGCAGTAACAAGTTGATCAGTCGTTAAAACAGCACCACTGTTGTCATAAGTAGTTAAAATGACATCACGAATCTTGTTACAGTTTGCACCACTAGCACTCCATGAAAAGTAAAAACCATTAGAGGGCTGCATTACTTTATCATAAGAAGCTTGCTTATTAGCCCCGCTTGGGGTTGAACAACTGCTGCTTGGCACAAACTGCATTTCCAACGCATCTTTAATTTGTTGAGCAGTCAGTGTCATTGTTACCATATTATTACCGAATGGTTGTACAGTAAACGCATCACCATAAGTCAAATCATAAGGATAAGTGGCTGGTGTAGCCTTGTTAAAATAGTCTGCACGCACACCACCATTATTGGTAAAAGCAATTTGCGCACCACCAAAAGCAACAGGTGAAGTAGCCGCTAACATTGAATCAGCAATCAAATCGCCCGCCGGTTTTTCACCTGTTGTTCCTGTTGCTGGGCTAACGGCTGACAATTCAGCATTCGCTATTTTATCAGTGATAGTCGCAACCACTTGGTTAGCAACTGGAGAAATGTTGGTGTTATAAGCATCCACTATGCTTTTGATTGTTGCATCGGGTGTAATAGCCGCGTTAGTACGATCAACTACCGTATTGTGGAAACTGGCATTAGTCACATCACCGGTCAAATTATCGATACTTAAATCAATATTAGTTAAAACCCGACCATAATTGCCCGCTTGGGTAACAGGAATACTTCTGCCCACTTTATTTGGCAACATACATGTATAGCCAGTATGTGTATGTCCAGAAACTACAACGTCTACTGCATTATCCAATCCTGCGATAATATCACGCACTGGTTGCATGGCAGTTGCATCAGCTACACCACCAGAAACCAAAGAGCAATCATTGATGTAGTTTGGCCCTGTTGAACCTTGGAAGCCACCTTGATGTATTAATACCACGATAGATTCAACACCACGTGCACGTAGAGTAGGTATCAATGCGTTTACGGTTTGAATTTCATCTTTAAAAGTCAAACCAGCGACACCACTAGGCGTCACAATAGTTGGCGTGTCTTTAAGAGTCATACCGATAAAACCAACTCGAATCGTTCCACCCGTAGAAGACTTAAAGCTCTTGATTCCATAGGCTGGAAACAAAGTTTTTCCTGAAACAGTGTCAACAACGTTGGCTGACAGATATTTGTACTTTGCACCTTCAAAAGGATAAGGAACTGGAACGGGAGTACCTATACTAGCGGAACCCATACAGGTATCACGACCAATTGTGCCACCTGGGTAACAACCACCATTTTGTTTGCGTAGAACTTCTGTTTTGCCGTAATCAAATTCGTGATTACCGACTGCATTAAACTCTAAACCTAAACGGTTCATAGCTTCAACAGCGCCTTCATCATGAAAAGCACCTGAAATCAGAGGACTAGCACCTGTTAAGTCGCCTGCTGAAACCACAGCGTTGTTAGGGTAACCTGATTTTAAAGAATTAACATAACCCGCCAAATAATCTACGCCCCCTGATGCTTTGCTAGTCAACGCAGTACCTGAACCACCCGGTTGAATGCTAAAGTTACCTGGTGACTGCATATTGCCGTGAAAATCATTGAACGAGATAAGTCGAACTGTTGTTGTTGCCGCAGAAGCTGCACCCATTGAAGCCAATGCCAGTGCAACACCTAAAGTGATATTTTTTAATTTCATTTCAAATAGTCCTATCAAGAATTAAAGAGTGCGACGACGTGAGAAAAACCCCATCAAACCAGTACCCGCTAGAAAAAATCCCAACGCTGCTGGTACAGGTACAGCCGTTAAACTCACCGCGCCGACTGTTGCATTGAAAGGGGTAGAAGAATCATCTACAGCAGATACAGTAAGCAAGCCAGTGATGTTATAAGAACCAGCACCTAAATGAAAAACAGCACTGCTATAAGTAGTATCGCTCAACGCAGCATCAAAATTGGTTCCAACTGAAGTTGGATAACTGTTAGTTGCAACAGAGGTATAACCTAAAGCCGTTCCATTATTGAATACTTGGAATTGATCGCCCGCGAATCCGCCGTCAACGACAGTCAAGTTAGCGGGGTCTGTCAAAGTGAAAGTAAAATGAAGGGCACTTCCGTCATTGTTATAACCCAGAGCGTTTTGAGCGTCTATCCACTCTAAGCCACCCGAAACAGCGTAAGTATTATCGACGTCAAAGGTATTCCATTGACCATCAGATGCCAACGTTATAATAGACGCATTTGCCTGCATTGAAAAAGCCGACGCTAATGCGACAGCAAATAAAGTTTTCTTAATTAAAGTTTTCATTATTTTCGATCTGCTCAAAGAATTATTAGTAAATTGGTACGTTAAACACGGAGGAATCATATCCGTAAGTAAGCGCATGAAAATATCCAAGCCCTGCTTACCAAAAACTTAAACTGGACTCCCAATTTTTACCAAAGAGATATGAAAAGCAAATGACAGTTTGATTAAGAAAACATGACGACAATAAGCGGCTTATGTCCTGTATTTGTTATACGTGGATATGTAACCCTTATATATCAAGGGCTGATGAGATTTGTAAGGAATTATAAAACAAGGAAAATAAATTCATCCAAATATCTAAATTGCGCACTGGGAGTGTTTAAAAAATGTCGCATTTATTTTATGATAGCTCATAAAGTTAATGATTTACTGGTAGCAGTGTGTTAATTTAAAAAAATAATAGAATTTTCTTGAAAAAATGCTATAACGACACAAGGCAATAGTAATGTGCTTTAAGGCATAGGCTCCACATAATAAAAATAAACTAAATAATATAATAGGTAAATAAGCTAATGCGTAACAAATTTTTAAGTTTAGGCTTGATGGTTCTGTCAATATCCGCTGTATCAGTTAATGCTGAAGTTTTAACAAAAGATGCAATACCCGCTCCTGTTTTAGAACAGTTTTATAAAAAACATCCTAATGCCTTGGATATCGTGGCTGAGAAAAAGACCCACTTTAAACAACATTTAATTCAAATTTCTTATAAAGAAGAGAAAGACAAAGAAACCTTTATCGTTTTATACAAAACTAATGGTGGAATCTTTGTTAGTGCTGATGATGTGACAACCGCAAACCTAATGCCTGCGGTTGCTCATGATAATTTGAAAGCGGCTTTTAATGCGTTCACTATTAAAAAAGCAATCTTGGTGGTTAACCCTAATGGGGTTGGTGAAGATTATGATTTATTAATTGACGCTTCAGGCGTTCAATGGAATGTGAATGTAGATTACAAAGGCAACATTGTTCAAAAAGAACGCATTTAAATGTAATGAATGTAAAAAGGTATAAAGTTTACACTTTATAGCTTTCGTGTTGTTGTTATGATTAGCGTGCGTAATAGAATTAAATTTTTCATATAAACAACTGGACCATACCATGGTAAATAAAAATAGTAGGCCGACTTCCCCGCACCTACAAGTCTATCAATTGCCGTTGACGGGCATTATTTCAATAACCCACCGGATGACGGGGGTTATGTTATCTGCTGGATTAATCTTTTTTGTTTATTTGCTTTATGCCATATTGGCTGGGGCTGATGCTTATCAAGCTCTTCAAGTCACTCTGCAATTCTGGTTAGCAAAATTGATCTATTGGGGTTTTATCTACGCGCTCTTTTTTCATTGTTGTCATGGTGTGCGACACTTGATATGGGATACAGGTATTGGATTTAGTCGCGAGACACTTAATCGCTACGCAATTATAGAACTCGCGGTGTCATTGGTACTTACCTTAATCGTTTTTCTTTTCCTTTAAGTAACGGTCTTACTATGCAATATAGATCATCTCTAGCAAATGTGCGCGGTTTGGGTTCTGCTAAAACTGGAACCTCTCATTGGTGGATGCAACGCATTACCGCTGTCGCTTTAATTCCCTTATCTTTTTGGTTAATTACTTTTTTAAACTTAAGTTTACATGCAGCTTGGCAAGACACAGTTGCCTGGTTATCTGTCCCTTTAAATACTGTTTGTATCGTTGCTTGGATAGTCGCAGTTTTTTATCATGCCGCCTTGGGTTTACAAGTGGTTATTGAAGATTATGTCGCCGCAGAAGGCGCGAAAATCTTTGCAGTCTGGTCAGTTAATTTAGTGTTTATATTTTTAGCACTTGCAGCGTTAATTGCTGTGTTTCGTATACTATCAATAGGGTAATCCATGCTGTCAGACTATAAAATTATTGAACATAGCTACGATGTAGTGGTTGTAGGTGCAGGGGGAGCGGGACTTAGAGCCACTTTTGGGATGGCTGAAAAAGGTTTAAAAACCGCCTGTTTAACTAAAGTATTTCCGACTCGCAGTCATACCGTTGCTGCTCAAGGTGGTATCAGTGCGGCTTTAGGTAATATGGGCGAAGATGATTGGCGCTTTCACATGTATGACACAGTTAAAGGCTCCGATTGGTTAGGTGATCAGGATGCCATTGAATATATGTGTCGAGAAGCGATGGCAGCGGTAATCGAACTTGAACATTATGGCGTACCATTTTCTCGAACAGAAGATGGCAAAATTTATCAAAGAGCGTTTGGCGGGATGACCACGCATTATGGTAAAGGCCAGGCGCAAAGAACTTGTGCGGCAGCCGATAAAACCGGTCATGCCATTTTACATACCTTGTATCAACAAGCATTAAAACATAATGCCGAATTTTTTATTGAGTACATCGTACTGGATTTAATCATGGAAGATGGTGAATGCCGTGGCGTACTGGCTTGGTGTTTAGATGATGGCTCATTACATTTATTTAAAGCCCATGTGACAGTATTGGCAACAGGTGGGTACGGTCGCAGTTATTTTTCTTGTACTTCTGCGCATACGGTTACGGGTGATGGCAATGCGATGGTATTACGCGCCGGCTTACCTTTACAAGATATGGAGTTTATTCAATTTCATCCAACCGGCATTTATGGTTCAGGTTGTTTAATTACCGAAGGCGTAAGAGGTGAGGGCGGTTATTTAACCAACTCAGAAGGCGAGCGCTTTATGGAGCGTTATGCGCCCCATGCTAAAGATTTGGCCTCACGTGATGTGGTGAGTCGAGCCATGACTATCGAGATTCAAGAAGGTCGAGGGGTTGGTAAACTTAAAGATCATATTTATTTACATATTGAGCATTTGGATCCCGCCTTAATTAATGAACGTTTACCCGGTATCGCAGAAACATCTAAGATTTTTGCGGGCGTAGATGTTACTAAAGATCCTATTCCCGTTTTACCCACCGTGCATTACAACATGGGCGGCATTCCAACTAATTATAAAGCCGAAGTGGTGACTTTAGCGGATGGTAATCCTGACAAAATTGTGCCCGGCTTAATGGCGATTGGGGAAGCTGCTTGTGTGTCTGTCCATGGTGCGAATCGCTTAGGGTCTAACTCACTGCTGGATTTAGTGGTATTTGGTCGTTCAGCCGCGATTAGATGCGCTGAGTTGATCAAACCAGGCACTGCCCAAAAACCTTTAGCAAAAACAGCTTGCGATGCCGCTTTAGCCCGTTTTGATAAGATAAGAAATGCGAATGGCCCACGCAGTGTTTCTGATATTCGCTTAGCCATGCAAAGAGTCATGCAAAGTAAAGCGGCGGTATTTAGAACCCAAGCAACTTTGGATCAAGGCATAGCCGAAATGGCTGAAATTAAACACTCATTTGCTGAAGTCGGCGTTAAAGATAAATCCTTAATCTGGAATACTGATTTAGTAGAAACATTAGAGTTGGATAATCTATTATGCCAAGCTCATGTCACTATCAATGCAGCGGGTAATAGACATGAAAGTCGTGGGGGTCATGCTCGAGAAGATTATCCAACTCGTGATGATGAAAACTGGTTAAAACATACCTTAACGTGGATGGATGACGACGAGGTAAAAATTGATTATCGCCCCGTACATTTGTATACCTTAACCGATGATGTTGCCGCTATTCCACCTAAAGAGAGGGTTTACTAATGGCAGAGTTTACTTTACCTAAGAATTCAACCTTGATAAAAGGTCAAACTTATAAAGCAGCCGACACTGCAACTAATATTAGAAAATTCGAAGTTTACCGCTGGGACCCAGAAACTGCAGAAAATCCCCGTATCGATGTTTATGAAGTAGATATGGATACTTGTGGCCCTATGGTGTTGGATGCCATTCTAAAAATCAAAAATGAAATCGATAGCAGCCTAACCTTTAGACGCTCTTGTCGTGAAGGCGTGTGCGGTTCTTGTGCTATGAATGTTAATGGTAAGAATACGCTGGTTTGTACCAAAGCGATTGATGAATATCCTGATACCATAAAAATATTTCCTCTGCCGCACATGGAAGTCGTAAAAGATCTAGTGCCAGATATGACCCACTTTTATGCGCAATATGCCTCCATAAAGCCTTGGATAGAAACTCAAACTCCAGCCCCTTCAGATACAGAACGCTTACAAAGCAAAGAAGATCGTGAAGCCTTAGATGGTTTATACGAATGTGTGTTGTGTGCCTGTTGTTCAACCAGTTGCCCCAGCTATTGGTGGAATGGGGATCGGTATTTAGGCCCTGCGGTTTTGTTACAAGCTTATCGTTGGTTAGTGGATACTCGTGATGAAAATACTGGAGAACGGCTTGACGAATTGGAAGATCCGTTTAAATTGTATCGTTGCCACACAATTATGAATTGCACTGATACCTGCCCAAAAGGTTTAAATCCAGCTAAGGCCATAGCTGAAACCAAGAAGCTATTAGTGCAAAGAAAATTGGGTTAATGGCAGAACTATCTAAACTAAGGTGGCAATGTAGGAGAGGCACTAAAGAACTCGATTTACTCTTGATGAATTATTTAGAAACACGTTATTTAAGCTCTTCTGAACAAAGACAAGCGCAATTTATTGCGTTATTAGCGTTGGAAGATGCTGAATTAATGCCGGTTTTAATGGACTTTATCAAATAATAAATTGCTATGTTAGAATAGCGCACCCAATAAAATGATCGCACTGGATTAACAGACATCCCATTATAGTAGCGATTGATTAACAATAATAAAAACAGATTATGGAAGAGTTATTATTAGAATTGCTAAAGGAATATGGTTACATCATATTATTCCTTTGGAGCATTCTTGAAGGTGAAATGGGCCTCATTATGGGCGGCATCATGTCTCATACAGGAGACATGCAATATTTCATGACGATATTTGTGGCAGGATTAGGTGGCTTTACCGGTGATCAGATGTATTTCTATATCGGTCGCTTTAATAAAGGCTACATACAGCGAAAACTGCATAAGCAGCGTCTTAAATTTGCAATTGCGCATTTATTATTAAAAAAATACGGCTGGCCGATCATATTCTTACAGCGCTACCTATATGGTCTACGTACCGTTATCCCCATGTCAATTGGGGTAACCAAGTATTCCTCTAAAAAATTTGCGATTATCAATCTTTTAAGTGCTTGGGTATGGGCGTTTATCACAGTAACCCCCGCCTATTACTTTGGAGCAGAAATTTTAGAATTATTAAGTTATGCAAAAGCACATTGGTACTTTGCCTTACCAATCGCAGGCGGTTTTCTATATGGCTTGTATTACTACTTTAATAAACTTGAAATGTATTTCTTAGAAAAGAGAAAGTCTCGGTTTAAGTAGGTCTTTTTTAAAACAGACTGAGGTAACTGATTGTCGTTACCTCAGTCTGTAAAGGTATAGTAAATTCTGGGATCAAATGAGTAATATTATTAAGCGGAGCAACGATGCAGAGATGTTCGCCAATCGCCTCATTGTTTTTTATGTTAGCCTTGATAGCAGAATACAAAGGTATTTAAAAATATATCTGTAGAAGCGTACTAATCTTTAGAAGGCTGACACTCTAGCTTAGAAGCTTTCTGCAAATTGTGCTTGTTTGGTGTATATGATTTCCCAGCTCACCAATCGAGTTCCTGACTGCATTCCTCAATAGGCGTTGCCATGCCTTCAACGATCGATTCTCGCATTCCTGGTACGCTCAGTAAATAAAGTGTCTCTTGAATTGCCGACCAGTCTTCGGCAGAAAGTAAGACTGCATTAGAACGCTTTCCTGTGATGGCTATAGGTTGGTGTGATTCGGCAGCTTGATCAATAATCCGATAAAGATTTGCACGGGCTTCGCTGACGGTCAAGGTTTGCATGATATGCCTTAAAGAAAATCGAAAGCCATAGCGTACGATAATACGTATATTTTAACAAGCAATAATATTGCACCTTGTCATTGAGCAATTCACTTCTATCCAAAAGATGTGGCAAGACTTAAAATCCCACTCCCACCCCTACGGTGCGCCTGCCCGTTAAGCCAACTGCGTCATGAAAGCAACGTATTAATATCTTGCTCAGAGAGCTTTGTGATTTCAACTATCAGGCTAATGTCAAAGCCTTTGCTTAACATTGATTTCGCCACTTCGAACTTTTCGTTTAACTGACCCTCAAGTTTACCCTCAA
>CAIQNQ010000091.1 GCA_903873165.1 uncultured Methylococcaceae bacterium
AGTGACGAGTTAGATACTCTTGTTTCTGAACCTAAGTTGAATTATTTGCCTGATCACAATATTTATAAATTTGTTAGTCAGTTAGAAATTGTGGGGGCTGAAAAGCGCATTCCTGATGGCATTATTTATATTAACGGTTTGCCTTTGGTGGTGTTTGAGTTTAAAAGTTCAATCCGAGCAGAGGCCTCCGTTTTTGATGCCTTTAATCAATTAACGGTACGTTACCGTCGTGATATTCCTGAGCTGTTTAAATACAATGCTTTTTGTGTGCTGAGTGATGGAGTCAATAATAAAGCCGGTTCCTTTTTTGCACCTTACGAATTTTATTATGCGTGGCGGCGTGTAGCAGGTTTAGCAAAAGACGTAGAGGGCATAGATAGCCTGTTTACCTTGGTTCAAGGGATGCTGAATCAAAACCGCTTACGAGATATTATCCGCAACTTTATTTATCTACCCGATACCTCTAAAAAGCACGAAAAGATAGTTTGTCGTTATCCGCAATATTACGCGGCCAAGCGTTTGTTTGAGCATATCAAATTAGCTCAAAAGCCATACGGGGATGGTAAGGGCGGTACTTATTTTGGGGCTACGGGTTGTGGTAAAAGTTTTACCATGCTTTATCTCGCCAGATTGCTAATGAAAAGCACCCACTTTGCCAGCCCCACTATCATTATGATTACTGATCGTACGGATTTAGACGATCAGTTAGCTGGGCAGTTTACCAATGCGAAAAAGTTTATTGGTGATAATACGGTGGTCAGTGTAGAAAGCCGAGCAAATTTACGCGAGTTAATTCAAGGCCGACAAAGTGGCGGCGTGTTTTTAACGACTATTCATAAATTTACTGAAGATACGCAATTACTCAGCGACAGAACTAATATTATTTGTATTTCTGACGAGGCGCATCGCAGCCAAATCAATCTTGATCAAAAGCTAAAAGTCACTGAAAAAGGCGTGACTAAAACTTTTGGCTTTGCTAAATATTTACATGATTCTTTACCTAATGCCACTTATGTGGGCTTTACTGGTACACCTATTGATGCCACGCTGGATGTATTCGGAAAGGTGGTTGATGCTTATACCATGACCGAATCGGTAAGAGATGAGATTACGGTCAGAATAGTCTATGAAGGCAGAGCCGCCAAAGTGGCTTTAAAAAATGGTGAATTAGAGAAAATTGAACAGTATTACGAAGAAGCGGCAGAGGCCGGCGCTAACGAATATCAGATTGAAAAAAGCAAAGAACAATCGGCTAATATGAATGCAATTTTAGGCGACCCTAAACGCTTACAAGCTCTGGCAGCTGATTTTGTAAATCATTATGAAAATAGAGTGTCTGAAGGGGCGACCGTAAAAGGTAAAGCTTTGTTTGTGTGTAGTAATCGTGACATTGCTTATGAGTTTTACAAAAATGTGCTTGCTTTGAGACCAGAATGGAATGAAGTGAAAATCGCGGCTGATGTTTCAGCGTTTAGTGAGGATGAGCAAAAGAAAATCAAGCCGATGGAAACCATCAAAATGATTATGACCCGTGACAAAGACGATCCGAAAGCACTATACGATTTATTAGGGACTTCCGATTATCGTAAGACGTTAGATAGTGAATTTAAGAATGAGCAGTCTAATTTTAAAATCGCTATTGTGGTGGATATGTGGCTGACAGGGTTTGATGTGCCGTTTTTAGATAGTATCTATATTGATAAACCCATAAAACAGCACAATTTGATTCAAACTATTTCCCGTGTCAATCGTAAATTTGAAGGTAAGAACAAAGGTTTGGTTGTTGATTATATTGGCATAAAAAAACAAATGAACTTGGCCTTAGCGAAATACAACAAAGGTGATGAAGATAACTTTGAAGATATAGCCAAATCGTTAGTAGTTGTTAGAGATCATTTAGATTTGTTGGCTAAGTTGTTTCATAGTTTTGATAGTGCCGAATATTTTAATGGCTCACCCCTGGCTCAATTACATGCCTTAAATAAAGCGGCTGAATTTGCGCAACAAACCAAAGACCTAGAAACGCGTTTTATGGGTTTAGTCAAGCGCCTGAAAGCCGCTTATGATATTTGTGCAGGTAGCGAGAATCTAACGCAAACCGAAAGAGATCATACGCATTTTTATTTGGCCGTGCGCTCTATTGTTTTTAAACTCAATAAAGGCGACGCACCTGATACCGCACAAATGAATGCCAAAGTGCGGGAAATGATTAAAGATGCATTGCAAAGTAATGGCGTAGAAGAAATATTCAAGCTGGGTGCTGAAGAGGAAACCGAGCAGGACCTTTTTGATGAAGATTATCTGGCTAAGATTGATAAAATCAAATTGCCTAATACTAAAATCAAACTACTTCAGCAGTTATTGGCAAAAGTGATTGCTGAAATACAGAAAGTTAATAAAGCTAAAGGGATCGAGTTTTCTAAAAAGATGCAGATGCTAGTAGAACGCTATAATCAACGCGATGAAGCTGATATTTTACGTAGCGAAGTCTATGAAGAAATGGCTGAACATCTAACTAATTTAATTTGGGAAGTCCATCATGAGTTTTCTGCTGGTGATAGCCTAGGCATTGATTTTGAAGAAAAGGCTTTTTATGACATCTTGAAACTACTATGTGCAAAATACGACTTTAATTACCCTGAAGACAAATTAATTGAACTTGCTAAAGCCGTTAAAGAATTAGTCGAAGGTCAAGCTAAATTCCCTGATTGGAATAAGCGTGACGATATTAAGTCAGCGTTAAAAGTCGGTCTAATTCTCTTACTGGATGAATATGGTTATCCGCCAGTAGAAAGAGATGAAGTCTATGTTGAGATATTTGAGCAGGCCGAGAACTTTAAAAAATACAGTATGAAGGCAATGTGAACCAGCCCCATTCTTATACTTGTAAAACAGCGTTAAAGGTAATCATGTTAAATCACTAACGTACTGTCACTTGATGGTGTGATGCAACCACCCGCTAATGCTTCAATAGCATTCTCCGTATGAAAAAACACTTTTCCAGGCTTTATTTCGCTAAAGAAATGGGTTTTTTCCAGCTTATCAAGTACAGGGCCTTTGACCTCAGAAAGATGCAACAAAATACCTGAAGCCTGTAATGAACTATTCAATGTTTCTAAGGCCTCTAAAGCGGTCGTATCAATATCACTCACTGAGGTTAAAATAAGCACTACATGTTTTATTTTACTTTGACCAAGCAATTCATCGGCAATAAAGTTTTCAATATAACTTACATTAGCAAAAGTAATACTTTCGTCAATGCGTAACAACAGTAAATGTGGCCAAGTTTCTACCTGATGGCGCTTAATATTTCTATAATATTCCGTATTTGGTAAACGACCCACTACAGCGATATGGGGCTGACTCGTTTTACGCAAATAACTAACGAACGTTAAAATAACCCCTAAAGTGATACCTTCTTCAATACCTAAAACCAAAACACCTAGCAACGTCACTAATTCGGCAATGCCATCACCTCTATCATAATGCCAGGTCTTAATGATTGTCCCTATACGCACTAAAGGCACGATAGCGACTAAAATAATGGCTGCCAAGGCGGCTTTAGGAATATTTTGAAATAATGGCGCACAATACATAACCGCCACTGCCAATAGTCCTGCTGCAATCAACATCGCCATTTGGGTTCTGGCACCCGCAGCAAAATTGACCATTGTTCTACTAAATCCACCTGCCACGGGCATACCACCGGATATTGCCGTGGTTATATTAGCCAAGCCCAAGGCAATCAACTCCTGATTAGGCGCAATTTTTTCACCTCTTAAATTTGCAGTTACCTTTCCTATAGCCACGCTCTCCACATAAGCGATTAAAGCGATAAACGCCGCACTAGGCAACAACAAGCGCCAATGCTCGTTAGCCAGAAAATCGATACTTAATATTGGAAATCCACTGGGCACCGCACCAACGACTTTAATATCTTGCAACCCGTTAAAGTAGACAACAGCTAAAGTCGTTAATAGTACTGTCAGCAAGGGCCCACATTTACTAATAGCGATGATTAAGGTGGGTTTTACCGAACATCTTTTTAATAACCAAGTCAGCGGTTTGCCAAAAAAAACCAATAGCAACAATGCGCCTAAACCTAAGACCAAGGTATTAAGATTGTAATTAAATACATAATCTCTAATACAACTCCAAATCAAACCGCACTCAACGTTTTTTAATCCTAATAGCTGAGGCAATTGGCTGCCCATAATTAATAAAGATGCACCACTGGTAAACCCTGTTAACACGGGATGACTGATAAAATTTACCAAACCTCCCATACGTAACAAAGCCATTAGCAGCATAATGACGCCACATTCTACTGATAAAATCAAAGCACTTTGCACAGGTTGACCCAACACACTCACTTCAGGAGAATTAAGGACACCGGCAATCATAATGGCGGCAATAGAAACTGGACCGACTGATAATGTGCGACTTGTACCCAACAAAGCATAAATAATCGGTGGCAATATACTTGCGTACAAGCCTAACTGAGGGGGTAATCCCGCTAATATTGCATAAGCAATCCCTTGAGGTACCAATAAAATGGCCGTGATAATACCCGCAAATAAATCACCATTAAATTCTTGACGGGTATAAGTTTTTAACCAAGTTAGGATAGGAAAGAAGTCACTTAGCTTCGTTCTTTTTAAAAATAAATCAGTCATTGAAGTTAACAATCCTTACTTATATTAATGCGCGGCACTCGATAGAAATAGACCCGCTACAGATTAACGGGTCTACCTAAAATAGAAAAAGCAAGCTGCTTAGAATAAAAGCTGCGTCAATTACTCTTCGCTAGTGAATTTTTTAGCGTAAGACTCTAAATGTGGAATGTCAAAGCGATAACCTTTTAACATTAATGACCAATACATCCATGGAAAACCCATTATTTTGCCTAGCCACCAGATATACAAATTCTTGCGTGGATCTAACCAAGGAAATGAGGGTGTCACCTTTCCCCCATAACAAAATTCAGCCAACATCACTGTACTTAAAGACGTGGTTAATGGACAAGAACCATAGCCGTCATACTTATCACTTAAGGCTTTACCAGCAATAAGATGCAAAATATTATCTACTACCACAGGCACTTGCTTTCTAACGGCCGCCGCTGTTTTAGCATTAGGTGTTGACGTGGCATCACCCAAACCAAAAATATTGGCATATTTTGCATGTTGCAAGGTGTTTTCATTAACATCCACCCACCCTGCTGCATTAGCTAACGGACTTGTCTTGATAAAATCAGGAGCGCTTTGTGGTGGCGTCACATGAATCATA
The DNA here is from genome assembly GCA_903873165.1 of uncultured Methylococcaceae bacterium. Lineage (GTDB taxonomy): Bacteria > Pseudomonadota > Gammaproteobacteria > Methylococcales > Methylomonadaceae > Methylobacter_C. The sequence goes on from CAIQNQ010000091.1 coordinate 5,290, forward strand.
TCGAAGGCTTTTACTACCTGTTGCTTATTACCCTCGGCATCCGTTGCTTCAAAAGTCGCAGTTTTAGCATCACCATCAATAGCCACTAAATTATGGGAGAAATTAGTCTTAATACCATAACTAGACACTACTTTACTTAATGCTTTAGCAAAGAAAGGCACCCCAAAAAGACCAGGGCCTGCGTTACAAAATTCAATATTAAATTTATCTAAGATACCTTTTCTACGAAAACGATCTGCTGCTAGATACATAATTTTTTGCGGAGCACCTGCACATTTAATCGGCATGGGTGGCTGCGTAAACAAAGCCGTACCTGATTGCATGTTTTTTATAATTTCCCAAGTATATTCAACGGTATCAGGCGAATAATTACTGCACACATTATTCTTACCAATGGTTTCTTTTAAGCCAGCAATCTTATCCCAATCCAATTGTAAACCCGGACAAACCACTAAGAAATCATAATTGACGACTTCTCCTGAGCGTAAAGTAACCGCATTTGCTTCTGGCTGAAAAGTATCCGCAAACTCTTTAATCCACTTAACAGTAGGATGTATTAAATCCGCTTCGTTACGCGTGGTCTTTTTTAAAGTATAAGCACCACCACCGATAATGGTAAAGCCTGGCTGATAGTAGTGTTTTTCTGATGGTTCGATAATAGCAATATCGATATTAGCGTTTTGACGGCGCATGTTATTTGCAACAGAAACGCCGGCCGCACCGCCTCCAACAATTAATACAGTGTGATGTGTCATAAAATCCTCGAGGTCTTAGTTATAATTATTATTAAAGTTTTATACAGCTGCTTTTTGCCAAGCGTCAAAGCCACCCGCCATTGACAACACATTGTTGTAACCTAAGTGTTGTAATGTTTGTGCAGCCAAAGCCGAGCGTCCACCGGTGCGACAATAAATTAATACCGCTTTAGATTTATCGACCAAATCCGGTGTCGCGCCAATTTTAAACTCTAATACGCCTCGTGGTAACAATATTGCGTTATCAATATGAGCTACTGCATATTCGCTTTCTTCTCGCGTATCCACTAACACAATATTACCTTCTGCTAACAATTGTTTAGCTGTTGTAACAGTCACCTCAGTAATATGTTGTTTGGCTTCAGTAACCAGGTCTTGTGGACTCACTTGATTACGGACTGGTTTTGCCGTATCTCTTAAGATAATAGCATCCTGACGCTCATTTTCGTCTAAACCGCAGTATCTATTTGCGGGTACTGCCTCGTCAATTAAACGCGGTTTTGGTAGATTGAGATTTTGCATGATCTCAATAAATTCAGCGCGTGTCTTACCTGTTAACCGAGGATTGTTAGTACGTTCCTGTTTAATTGAACTAATCCAGCGCCCTTGATAATCATGACCTGGGTAGACGATTGTTTCATCGGGTAACGTAAATAATCGTTGCGTAATGCAGTCATACAGCGCACCCGCATCGCCACCTTGAAAATCTGTACGACCGCAACCACCTACGAATAAGGAATCACCCGTAAATACCCGATCCCGCCATAAGAAAGAAATACTACCGGGTGTGTGACCTGGAGTAGCAATTACTTTAATTTGTTCTGTTTCACCTAAGGTAAAGATATCACCATCTTGAATTTGTACATCTGCAGTTTGCGCACCACACAAAGCACTGACTGCCGTCTGGGCGCCTAATTTTTGGCGTAAAATCCCACTGGCAGTAATGTGATCAGCGTGTACATGAGTTTCTAAAGAATATTTCAATTGCAGATCATGAGCAGCCAACAATTCAATATATTCATCAATATGGGTATTAACAGGATCAATAAATACAGCTTCTTTACTCACTGTATCTGCAATTAAATAGGTATAAGTCCAAGTTTCTTCATCAAACAGTTGTTTAAAAATCATAGCGTCACTCCCGTGTCATTTGTGGTGGTCACACAGTTATTGTGTAATATTAGTCATATCTATGTCATGTAAAGCAATAGCAGTGCCAAACTCTTTACATTTTATTAAGCCATTGTTTTGTAGTACTTTAAATAAACTTTAAAAGAGCGCATGCACATCTTGTGCACAATCTTTATGTTTCATTGAAACAATGATAGAAACACAAAAACATCTGTGAAACAAGCATACATTATGGGCTATTCATCATCCTCATAAGGCTGTGGTTTAACACCATCAGGTATCTTAGAAGAATTTGCTGACCTTAATAAAAGTAATGCTGAACCCAATACAAACAAAAAAACAATAATAAAAATTAAAATCCCCATGTAATTACCCCATTTTTTATCCATCATTAGCTGGCTTACGATAGAATATACACCAGTCTTTTTATCTTTACGCTTCAATATGAAACAAGTCGAGCTTCTCTCTCCTGCAGGGACTATCAAAAATATGCGTTATGCTTTCGCCTACGGAGCTGATGCAGTCTATGCAGGCCAACCAAGATACAGCCTTAGAGTGCGCAATAACGATTTTCAACATGAAAACCTATCTAAAGGTATTAATGAAGCACATGCCTTAGGAAAGAAATTCTTTCTCGCGACTAATGTTATTCCGCACAATGCTAAAGTCAAAACCTTTTTAAAAGACCTTACGCCAATCATCGCCATGAAGCCTGATGCGCTGATTATGGCTGATCCAGGCTTAATTATGATGACTCGTGAAACCTGGCCCGACATGCCAATTCACCTTTCAGTGCAAGCCAATACGGTTAACTATGCCACGGTTAAGTTCTGGCAGAATTTTGGCGTGGAACGCATTATTCTATCCAGAGAACTCTCTTTGGATGAAATACAAGAGATCCGCCAACAATGCCCGGACATGGAATTAGAAGTTTTTGTACATGGTGCTTTATGTATTGCTTATTCGGGTCGATGCTTATTATCGGGATACTTTAACCACCGTGATCCTAACCAAGGTACGTGTACTAACTCATGTCGCTGGAAATATGACACTGTTCCTGCACAAGAAAATGCAGAAGGCGATTGGTTACCCCAAGGCGCTACTTTATCGATGGCCGATATTAGTAACGCTAGTTGCGGTGGCGCAGAAAGACATCCCCTAGCTGATGAAATCTATTTTCTTGAAGAGGAAGGCCGTAAAGGTGAGTTATTACCCATCATGGAGGACGAGAACGGCACGTACATCATGAACTCTAAAGACTTACGGGCTATTGAACACATTCAACGTTTAGTTGAAATTGGAGTGGATAGTCTTAAAATCGAAGGTCGGACAAAGTCCCACTATTACGTCGCCAGAACCGCTCAAACCTACCGACAAGCCATTGACGATGCGATACAAGGCAAACCTTTCCAACCTGAACTGATTGGGGTTTTAGAAAACCTAGCCAACCGTGGTTATACTGATGGCTTTTATCAACGCCACCATACCCACGAACAACAAAACTACCTGACTGGCTATTCCAAAAGCCACCAACAGCAGTTCTGTGGTGAAATCAAAGACTATGACCCTGAAACCAAACTAGCATTGATTGATGTTAAGAATAAATTTTCAGTCGGTGATAAAATTGAGTTAATTCTTCCAGAAGGCAACCAAGATATTATCATCGAACACATGGAAGATAAATGGGGTAATGCTATGCAAGAAGCCTCTGGCGGAGGATACGAAGTAAAAATCCCTTTACCAGAAAATCAGTCACCCTTTGGATTGTTATCCCGTTATACTGATTAAAGATTTAAAGCCTTTTAATTTTAGCAATCTTACTTTATCACTTGAGAATAAATCATGACTTTCACAACGGCTAGTTTATGCGACACTTATTCGAAATCTCATAATTTACAGATTGCTGAACCACTCTTCATTTCCTATGGTGCAAAAACAGCTTATTGCGGTCAAATCACTACCATTAAGACCTTTGAAGATAACACTTTAATCACCAACGTACTACAAGAGCCAGGCCAGAACAGAATTTTAGTCATTGATGGCGGTGGTTCAAAACGCTGTGCACTCATTGACGCAAACATTGCTCAAATCGCAGTTGATAATAGCTGGGAAGGTATCATCATCAATGGCTGTATTAGAGACGCAGCTATAATTGCTAAATTATCGTTAGGTATACGGGCATTACAAACCCACCCTTTAAAACCTCATAAGCAAGACCACAGTGACAGAGACCAATTAATCAGCTTTGCTGGGGTTAATTTTAAAAAAGATAGTTTTTTGTATGCTGATATGGATGGAATTATCGTATCAGAGGCAATGTTGAGTTAGAATATTCACACATTAACCAAGTATAGAAGTCAAGATATGCAAATCGTACTCGCTAACCCTAGGGGATTTTGTGCCGGTGTAGACCGCGCCATTGAAATTGTTGATCAAGCCATTGAAGCGTTTGGTGCACCTATTTATGTGCGCCATGAAGTGGTGCATAACCGAACGGTTGTGGATGGCTTAAAAGAAAAAGGCGCCATCTTTATAGAAAAACTCACTGACGTGCCTCTTGGATCTTATTTAATTTTTAGTGCCCACGGTGTTTCAAAACAAGTCCAACAAGAAGCAAAAGATAGAAACTTAACCGTATTTGATGCGACCTGCCCCTTAGTAACTAAAGTACACATTCAGGTAGCTAAGCATGCAAAATCTGATAGAGAAGTGATTCTTATCGGGCACGCTGGACACCCAGAAGTAGAAGGCACCATGGGGCAATATGATAAATGTACTGATAATGGTGGCATTTATCTGGTTGAAACGCCAGACGATGTGGCAAAATTAGAGGTTAACAACCCTGACAATCTCGCCTATGTGACGCAAACAACGCTATCAATGACTGATACCAAAATCATGGTTGATGCATTAAGAGCACGTTTTACGTCAATTCAGGAACAGAAAAAGGACGATATCTGCTACGCCACCCAAAATCGTCAAGATGCTGTTTTTGAGTTAGCCAAAACAGCAGATACTATTTTAGTCGTAGGTTCGATTAATAGTTCAAACTCGAACCGTTTACGTGAAATAGCTGAACAATTAGGTAAAACTGCTTATTTGATTGATACCGCAAAGGACATGCAACAAACTTGGTTCGATGGCGTCAATGTTGTCGGTGTTACTGCAGGAGCCTCTGCACCAGAAGTGCTTGTCCAAGAAGTGATTAGTCAATTAAAAGCCTGGGGAGGCTCATCTGCTGTTGAAATTCAAGGGATTGAAGAAAAAGTAGTGTTCTCTTTGCCTAAAGGTTTAAAAAAAGAAAAGGAACTGAGTGCCCAACATTGATCTAGAAAGCATTCGACTTGATAAGTGGCTGTGGATTGCGCGTTTTTACAAAACGCGCAAACTTGCAGCCGATGCGGTTTCAGGTGGAAAAATTCATTTAAATAAACAACGGATCAAACCCGGTAAAGAAATTAAACCTGGCGCCATCCTAACTATCAATAAAGAAAGTTTAAATTGGGAAATCACTGTGTTAGGCTTAGCAAAACAGCGCTTACCTGCTAAAGATGCCGTGTTGCTTTATGAAGAGGATCCAGAAAGTATTGCTAAACGAGAAAAGCAAATGACTATTTTGCGTGAGCAAAGAACGCTAGTAGGCTTTAATGCACCAGAACATAAGCCGAATAAAAAAGATCGGCGCTTAATCCATCAATTTAAACAGTTTTAAATTATCAAGATACTACAAACAGGTGGGCGGCTTGGGTATTCCTGCTAATTTACACGCATATTTCAAAGGTCCTTCAGGAAATAAGCGATGCAAATATCGACTATTACCTTTTTCTTCACCTAACCCTTTGGCAATTGCTTTAGTAAACACGCGGGCATTGGGTAAGTGCTTATACTGCAAATAGTATTCCCGAATGTACAGAATAATTTCCCAATGCGCCTCGGTTAAACAAATATCGTTTCGCACTGCAAGTTCTTTTGCTACTTCTTCATTCCAATCCGAAGTTTTTAGCAAAAAACCCTGATCCGTTGTTGCCAGTATGATTGAGTTAACAATTAAGTCCATGTCAATATATGAGGGTTTTTCACAGTCAAATTTACTAGGCCTTCATAATCTATCATTTCAATACCCAATACTAATTCAGTGGGTTGTATACCTCTTATTTCAATATCCTCTAATAGTACATAAAACTTATTATGTGCCAACATAGGGACCAAAACAGCTTGTAAGCTCCCTTTTGCCAGCAAGCTCAACACACTACTTTCAAGAAAAACTACGTCGTCATCAGAACCAATCCGTTCCAAAACCGGTAGTTGTATCGGTGATTGAAAAATGAGGTGCAACATATCAATAACTGTCTGTAAACTTAAGACCGATAATACCAATAATCACTAAAGCAATAGAAACTAGTCGCAACCAATCAACTGATTCTTTGAATAAAATAATGCCGACAATAGCCACCCCGACCGCCCCCATCCCTGTCCATACCGCATACGCTGTCCCTAACGGTAAAGTTTTAAGCGCCCACATCAGTAAACCAAAACTCCCTACACCAGAAATAGCGGTAATAACACTAGGCCAAAGTTTAGTGAAGCCTTCATTGTATTTAAGACTTAACGCAAAAATAATTTCTACAAAACCCGCTGAAAATAAAAGCAACCACGCCATCTAAACATTCCTTTCTTTGTACTTAAAAGTTTTGTATTTTACAATAGTCCATAGCATAAACGCGTATTCAATCTCTATAAGCCCATAAATGTTCGATCAAACATTACAATCATCCGAAAACATCTTAACAGTTACGCAACTAAATCGTACCACCAGTCAATTACTAGATAAGCATTTTTTAACTATCTTTGTCGAAGGTGAAATTTCTAACTTTAGCACACCCTCTTCTGGACATCTGTATTTCTCTTTAAAAGATGCCAACGCCCAAGTTCGCTGTGCCATGTTTAAAAGTCAGCAACGCCGCTTGAGCTTTACCCCGAGCAATGGCAAACAAGTGGTCATTAAAGCCCGCGTTAGTCTTTATGAACCCAGAGGTGATTTTCAACTCATTGCTGAACATATTGAAGAAGCAGGTGACGGAGCCTTACGCCGAGCATTTGAAGCCTTAAAATCGAAGCTCTCAGAAGAAGGTTTATTTGATAAAACCAATAAACGCGCACTCCCCTCATTACCGCACGCCATTGGCATTATAACCTCTCCCACTGGAGCGGCTATTAGAGATATCATTACTGTTTTACGCAGACGCTTTACCGCAATACCGGTGATTATTTATCCAGTCTCTGTACAAGGCAATAATGCCAAACACGAAATTGCTAAAGCCATTCAGCTTGCGAACCAAAGAAATGAATGTGACATTCTTATCATTGGACGGGGTGGTGGTTCATTAGAAGATTTATGGGCTTTTAATGAAGAAATAGTGGCTAGAGCTATCTTTGCCAGTACTATTCCGATCATTTCTGCAGTGGGACATGAAACTGATATGACTATCGCTGATTTTGTCGCCGACCATAGAGCCGCAACCCCATCAGCCGCCGCAGAACATGCCAGTCCTGATCAACAAGAATGGTTAACTCGATTTAATCAACTAGCAATACTCTTACAGCAGCAACTCACTCGCAGATTAAATCAAAAGACTCAAACACTCACGTGGCTTAATCAACGCTTACAACAGCAACACCCTGGACAAAAACTATTAAGAAATGCCCAACGTCTGGATGAATTAGAACTAAGACTTAAACAATCCATACAAGGTAAATTAGATAGGCATAAACACCAATTAGCCACTAACACAGCTAAATTAGGACAATACAATCCGACGATTACCATCAATCACTATAAACAAAAACAAGCGCATTTAAGCCAACGCCTCATCAGTGTGATGCAGTATAAATTATCGAGCCTCAACCAATCATTAACAACTTCCAGCCAAACATTACATGCAGTCAGTCCGTTAGCGACATTAAATCGTGGCTATGCCTGGGTGATTAAACAACCGAGTGGCGAGTTAATTAACTCTACCCAACAATTAAAGTTGGGTGAAAGCGTAGAAACCAAGCTGGCTGAAGGCAGCTTCGTCAGTGAAATAACCGCCTTAAAATAAAGCGGTTTAACTAAGTTTATTTACGCCAAAATTCCGGCACAAATAATATGACAATAGAGAATATCTGCACGCGACCTAATAACATAGCAAAAGTACATACTGCTTTTTGATATTCACTTAAACTAGCAAAATTAGACGCAGGACCCACCTCATTTAAGCCTGGACCCGCGTTATTAAAACAGGCAATAATGGCAGAAAAGGCGGTCATAAAATCAAGTCCACTCATCAGTAAAGCAAAAATCAGAATAACAATACAAATAAAGTACAAAAAGATAAAGCCCGTTACCGAATTAACAATAGCATTACTAATAAGCATATCGCCAATTTTTAATGGCCTAATGGCATAAGGATGAATAAATTTAAACATCTCTAAACGCGCTTGCTTCATTAGAATAATAGTTCGAATCATCCTAATACCACCACCAGTGGATCCTGATGAAGCAGCAATACAGCTTAAGAACAACATCCACATGGGCACAAAAATAGGCCATTTATTAAAGTCCTGATTCGTAAAACCGCTATCAGTCGCTATAGAAACTAAATTAAACGTCGCATAACGTAGCGAGGTATAAAAATCAGTATAAGTGCCGTTATCCCACAAAACAAAAGCAGCCAACACACAACTTCCTAACACTAACATTAGAAACCCACGCGCTTCTCTGTCATAAAAATAAGGTTTAATCGATTGCTTACGCAGCGCCACAAAATGGGTAGCAAAATTAATGGCGGCTATTAACTGAAAGATTGTCAATACCACTTCAATCGACAGGGAGTTATAAAAACCAATACTATTATCGTGAGTAGAAAAGCCTCCTAAACTCATCGCCGAAAATGCATGGCATACGGCATCAAACCAACTCATACCAGCCCAACGTAAAGCTAATACACACAATAAAGTAAAGCCAGCATATACCATCCATAAAGCCTTAGCTGTTTGCGCGATTCGCGGCGGTAAATCAGACTCTTTAAAAGAACCCAGTGTTTCCGCTTTATAAAGTTGCATACCCCCTATACCTAAGATAGGTAAAATGGCTACCGCAAAAATAATAACTCCCAAGCCTGCAATCCAATTTAACTCACAACGCCAAAGATTGATCGACATAGGCAAATTATCTATACCCGACAAAATAGTCGCTCCGGTTGTTGTCAGCCCTGAAACAGTCTCAAAATACGCATCACTAAAACTCAACTGAGGCATAAAAATCATTAGGGGAATAGTACAAAGGACAGGCGTTAAAGACCAGGTACTAGCCACTAACAAAAAACCGGCTTGCCTAGAAACTTTCTTAGGTACCCAAATTGTAGACAGAAATAAGAAAGCACCTAAAATAAAAGTAAACAACATGCCGTATAAAAACGCAATTGTTGCACCATCACCCGTTAATTCTGAAGTGATCCAGCAAGTACTCATCAGAGCACTAAAACTCAGCGTTACCAAACCAAAAATATGGACAATAGTCAGAAATACATTCATTTAAATACGCTTGAAAGTTTGTTCAATATTGCTAACCAATTTTTTATCCATAGCAAACATCACCACATGGTCGTTTTCAGCAAAAACTGTATCATGATGAATGGATATAACTTCATTATTACGAATCAAGGCCCCCATCACAATACCCGCTGGAAACTTAATGCTATCAACACTTCGACCTACCACTGAATTCTCTTCATCACTCGCATGGGCAATCGCTTCAATCGCTTCTGCCGTTCCCCCACACAATGAAGTGACCTGTGCGACATCACCGCGCCGCACATGCTTTAAAATACTGCCTAATGTTTCTTGATTCGGCAATACAGTCACGTCAATACCTGTGCCAGGTACCAACTTAATATATGAATTTTGATTTAATAAACAGATAGTTTTACGCGCGCCTAAACTCTTGGCTAAAGAAGCAGAAACTATATTGACCCCATCATTATCGGTAATCGCACAAAATAAGTCCGTACTATTAATAGACTCGTCCAATAGTAAGTTCTCATTAGAACAATCACCTAATAATACCGTGGTGTGATTCAGTTCGTTGGCCATTTTATGGGCCCTAACCGGATCTTTTTCTATTAGTTTAACTTGATGATCTTTTTCTAAGGCTAAGGCTAACCGCTTACCAATATGACCACCGCCAGCAATAATAACACGCTTAATGGGGGCTTCTAATTTATCTAAAGCTTTTAAAACTCGCTTAACTTCTTGGCTAGGAGCAACAAAAAATACTTCGTCATCCGTTTCTATACTAATGTCACCACTCACACAAAGGGGTTTACCCTCTCTAAAAATAGCGACCACACGTGTCTTGCTATCTGACAAACGCTCTTTTAAGGTTCTAATTTTTTTACCCGTTAAAAAACCATTTTTAACGACTTTTACAGAAAACAATCTAACCAAACCGCCTGCAAATTCAGACACATGTAAAGCACCTGGAAATTCAACCAAATTGCGAATTGATTGCATCACAATATGTTCTGGACTGATAACCATATCAATCGGAAGACCCTCAACACCAAATAAACCGGGTCTTTTTAGGTAATCAATTGCTCTAACTCGAGCAATTGTTTTAGGACGAGGATGCAGTGCTTTAATAATTAGACACGCCAACATATTGGTTTCGTCACTGTCTGTTACCGCAATAACCATATCGGTATTATCAATACCTGCTTGCTCTAAAACGCTAGGATGCGCCGCATTACCAGTGACTGTTGCAATATCAAAACGATCTTTTAAAGCGTCTAACAATTCTTGCCTAAAATCAACAACTACGATATCGTTTTCTTCATTCGCAAACGCTTCAGCGACTGAAGAACCGGTCATACCGGCGCCAAGAATAAGTATTTTCATCAAATATATACCGAGTTAAACAAGTACTAATATCAGCCAAAACATTGACACTCAAATCGGTATTTTACCCTAATCTTTATATAAGTAGTGGGGAATAGCCCAGGAATTCTAAAAACAACTGCCGTAATCCAATAAAAGTTCCTCACAACCAAAAAATAAGCGAGGATAATCAATGCGTAATAATAATTTTAAACTGTATTCAAACAATACAGCAAAAGTCACTAATCGCGCACCCGCTGAGTAGATTTTAAACTGGGTATTTGCTGAACACCGCCAAATAGCCGTCACCCACCAAACAATAGGCAACAGCAACATAAGATGCACATCATCCCAACTAGACACCGTTAATAAACCTAATTTTACCAACACGTCTGCCGAATAAAGACTCGCATTTAAAATGATAAAGAATGGCCAAAACACCCAAACTAATCTAGCTTGACCAGACCAAGAGGCGAACAAATAATTCACTGAAGCATCGCTATTAATGTTATCAATTGGATCAACTGTACTAATCAACAACACCCCAAATAAGGCTAAACTAATAATCAAACATTCTAATGGACTTGCTATGCCGACCTGACTAAAAAACAATGGTAAAGAATACACAAACATTATTAAACCCTTTTAATTAAACCCACCTTGAGTAATGAGCTATTATTAACATACTGACAAACTAATAAATCTACTCAAAAGAATAACCCAATCCATCAGTATTTCTTAACATAATATTGCCATACTGCAAATCTAGCGGTACAGTTAGTAGAAATACCATCCTTAAATACATTATGCTAATAAAAGGTAAGCACATGAAAAAGATCCTATTTAGCTTGGAACTCATCAGCACCCTATTTTGCACTACCGCCATTGCCGCAGACTTTGATCGACTAGAAGTTGAAAAACGCCTGGCTAAGGCCGACAAAACTCACCTCGCCGACTTAAAACGCAAAGATTTAACTGATATTGATTTATCAAACCTTAACTTTACCCAAGCTGATTTATGGGGTTCTGATTTACGCCGCTCCAACTTTAACCACAGTAATTTATCAGGTTTAAATTTAGATTTATCGGTACTCTCTAAAGTCAATTTCTCTTATGCCGATCTTTCTAACACTAGCATCTTCGGGGTACATGTAGGCAGTGCCAATTTAAGCAATGCTAATTTAAGTGGCAGTCGATTTATTGGCGTAATGGACAAAGCCAACTTAAGTAACGCCAACTTATCCCATGCAGTTTGGGGCGCAGACATGAAGAATCAATCCATGGGTTTAATGCGTGCTAGTTTAAACAATGCTAACTTAAGCGGCGCAGATTTATCCTACGCCAACTTTGATAGAGCCACCATGCGATATGCCAATTTTAGCAATGCAAAACTGCATAACACGGTATTGTTTGGAGTTGATCTATCAGGAGCAGACTTTAGTAACGCCGACTTATCAAATGCCGACTTAACCGGCACCAACCTAGAGGAAACCAACTTTAGTGGCGCAAATTTAGATGGCACGCGCTTTGCTGGTGTCAAAGATAAATCAAAACTAAAAGGCTTAAATACCAGTATAAACTTAGATAAAGCGCTGATTGATTAATGCTCTTTTAAAGACTTAACTTTTAACCAATCTAGCTTATAAAATGAAAATACTACTTACTATACTCATACTCAGCGCATTAATCACAGGCTGTAACGACATGAAAATGGATAAAAAAGTCGAGCATCCTATCCACTATCAATAATAAATAAGGCATGTACTATCGTATTGATTGAAGTAAGCCTTATTAATCATTAAGGCTTACTAAACACAACTGTTAGCTTTTGCCAGTATCATTTCCAATCGTTGCAATAGCCTCTTGAACGGTGGTCATGAATTGTGCGGGGAAAATGATGGTTGAGTTCTTCTCGGTAGCGATTTCTGCCATAGTTTGCAGAGTTCTTAGCTGCAGTGCAACCGGATGTAACGCAATAATATCTGCCGCCTCGCCTAGCTTAACCGCCGCTTGAAACTCGCCCTCTGCAGCGACAATTTTGGCGCGGCGTTCTCGCTCAGCTTCAGCTTCTTTTGCCATAGCCCGCTGCATATTCTCTGGCAGGGTAATATCTTTTATCTCTACCGCAGTCACTTCAGCACCCCATGGTTCAGTATGCCCATCAATGACGGTTTTAATCTGTAAATTAATATTACTGGTTTGTGATAATAACTGATCAAGAGAAAACTGACCAACGACATTACGCACCGTGGTTTGGCTAATTTGATTGACTGCGCTAGTGATATCTTCAATGGCAATAACAGATTTCTGCGGATCTATAATTTTATAGTAAGCCACTGCCGCAATATCAATAGACACATTATCTTTAGTAATAATTTTTTGTGATGGAATATTCATGGTAATTGTACGCAGCGTCACTTGCGTCATTTGCTCAAAACCAGGGATCAGAATAATAAGACCCGGTCCACGAATACCAGTGACTTTCCCCAGAAAGAAAATAACCCCCCTATCATATTCCTTCACAATCCGAAGCGAAGTAAAGCCTAAAAACACAACAACTACGATGACTATATAAATTAAATCGACTGAAAACATATCGCTTTCCTTTTTGATTAACTAACAAAAACAACTCTAGCGTTTGAGTATGGCCGCCAACAATCATTCCGTCAAGGTAAACTTAAATAGCGACTGCTGCAGTTCAGAACAAAGACAAGTAAAACGGGGTATTAGTTTTGATGATTATAAAATCTCATCACCTTCTGTAAGCTCTTGTTCATTATACCTATCAAATAAAGCCAAAGCTTCTGCATAATTACCTTTTTTAGCGCGTTCAGCAAAATAATCAGCAGTCTTTAGTGCAGTCTTTAGTGCGGATAACTTTTCTGCAACAGCAGTAACAATAAATTGATTTATGGAAGGTGGCCAAGAGCTTAATGATACTACTCTATTTGGTGAGTATATTTACGTCTACGATATTTTAATTAATCAATATATTCATGATAAAAAACTTAAACTTACAGTAAGTGAAACTATTGTAGCCATGATAGAAAT
>CAIQNQ010000092.1 GCA_903873165.1 uncultured Methylococcaceae bacterium
AGAACCTACCTATGCCGAGTTTGCCGAAGCCGAAATAGAAGAAGATGATTTACTAGGCAAAGACTTTAATCAGTGGTGGGGCCGCGAATGGCAACGCATTAAAAAAGATTTTGATGTGTGGTATGCCGAAAGTATTCAAGGCCGTAAAGAAGCGGATGCTTTGGGTGCAGAACACCAAGAATTAGCGACTCTCCATGCTGCTTACGACGCCAAAATAGAAGCTTTGTTATCCAATCTGACCACAGGCCAGATGGATGAATTAAAACGTATTTACACAGCGGGCAGAACCATCTCTATGCCAGATCCGCGTGAAGGTAACTACAAAATCCGTGAAGAACTCTTTAGGGAGATTCAGCAAAAATTTGAAACCGAACTGACCGATCAATTAGCGCAATCCTTGCAAGTCTTGATTGATCAAATTGCTCAAAAAACTCAAGCCTTACTCTGGGAGACCGAAGAAGTTCGTAAATCATTACTCAATACAGATGAACATGCTGAACAAGCCCGCATTAGACATGGGTTTCAGGTATTGTTCTTACGTTTTGGGCGCGTAGCTGTAGAAGCCTTTATCGCCAAACCTTTGCAAGCGCGTGAACGCTTATTAAACGAACGGTCTGCCGAAATTAAAACCTTAGAAGCGTTCTATCAAGGTCCTGATTTAAACAAACATGATGTCACGCATTACTTGCGTTATGGCTTATGGGCACATAACGAGGTCGTCCCTGCTGTCGTCGGTCGAACCGTTAAAACCGCTATAAAAACAGCTGTCGGTCAAGATGCTGCAGCTGAAGCTAACCAAGCCCGTAAGACCTTAGAAGATCAAGTTAAACTTCCAGAACCCATTAATTTTGAACAAGTGGTTGAAGAGATTAACGGGGATTTAGCGGCCTTACAAGATTATCTAAAAAACAGTGTGTTCTATGCCGCTGGTTTTGTAACCTACTGTAATCAAGAATTAGAGCGCATTCGAAATCGTTTTAAAGAAATGGAAGATAACGATAGACAATGGATCGGCATTATTAGAACCGCCGTTAAATACGAACGTAATTCTAAAATCCCTTATACTATTGCGCATTCCAGACGCGATTTCCGTATCCGTAGAGAAATTGCTTTAGAGTTAAAAGAAGTGCGTGATTCTTACTCACAAGTGCATTAATCTATCTGCCCCGAAAATATGAGCGCCATTAAATATCTCTGTGTGTATTGCGGGTCAAGACCGGGGCGCTTACCTGCCTATACGGAAGCCGCGACCGCTTTGGCACAGGCGTTAGTGAAACATCAGATCGGCTTGGTGTACGGCGGTGCAAGTATTGGCTTAATGGGAACTGTGGCTGATGAAGTGTTGGCACTGGGCGGTGACGTGATCGGCGTAATTCCTAAAGCCTTGGCGCATAAAGAAGTAGCGCATCCCAATTTAACACAAATGCATGTTACCGCTTCTATGCACGAACGCAAAACCCTAATGGCTGAATTAGCTGATGGCTTTATTGCCCTACCGGGCGGCATCGGTACTTTTGAAGAACTGTTTGAGATTTGGACGTGGGCGCAATTAGGGTTTCATCATAAGCCCTGTGGTCTACTCAATGTAGCGGGTTATTACGATCACTTAATCCAATTTTTAGATCATGTGCAAGCGGAACAGTTTGTTAAGAAACCCACGCGGGATTTATTAATCATTGAAGACGATCCTGAGGCACTTTTAACCCGCTTCCTTAATTATCAAGCGCCACCTATCACTACGTGGTTGAGTAAAGAAGAAACATAAACGCTAGTCGCTTTGGTTTAGGCGTGCCTGAATGATAGTCACCCCGCTCGATTTGCTTCCGCTCACTGCTTAGCTGGAGTTGATACACCCTTATTAGCTTTAAAGCCCGAGTAAAGGTGGCCAAACAACTTTAGCAAACTTTCAGACACTTTGTTCAAAATGTAATCTTGGAAAAAGCAATTTATAACCAAGTATTTATAGTTCTTCAGCATGTTTGGTCTGTCAATGGCTGGATTAGATAATGTAATTCGGGCAAATCATTTTGAATGGTCAGCCATACCAATTCGTAATCCACTTTAAAATAACCATGAGCGACTCTATTTCACATTGTGTACATTAATGACCAAGGGATATCTGAATGAGCTTCGGCATATGCAGAATGATAGGCTTCAATATTATGAGCAGCTTCGCCGATAATTTCGAAGTTTCTGACGACAGCATCTTGGGTTTTTTATCCTCAAGAAAGTCAACTTCGGACAAGTCATCGACATATCTATGAATTCTGTCAATCGCTTCAAGTATATGCTCAAGATAATCAGGGATACGTAGAGCGTCTTTTTTACTCATACTGGTTGAGCTTCTTGTATCACTTGGTCTCGAAATTTATCAGGTAAGGCTTTAGGAGTTAATACATCAACTGTGACATTTAATAATCTACTGACTTCTAATTGAATTTTAGCTATATCCATCAGGGTGGTATCTTGAGTCGGATCAACTAATAAATCCAAATCACTCTCATCGGTATCGACTCCGTGCAATACAGAGCCAAATACACGTACATTTTTTACTCTGTGACGTAAAGCAATTTCACGGATGGTATGACGGTGCTGGTAAAATTGGATAGAGGGACGCATTGATTATTACTCGATAAGAATTCAAAAATAGCTTTCTTGATCTATATGTTAGCACACAATCCCCATCAAAAACGCTATGTGTTTTGTATCAACTTTCATGCAAAAAAGCCAGAGGCTTAACGCCTCTGGCTTTAATTAAACAACAATCCAGCAGCAGTTACACCACAATAATATGGATTGGATCAGTCCACGCGCCATTACCGTTCGTACCGATGCCTCTGACGCGCAACCAGTAAGTATGCCCGGGTGTTAAATTGCTTAACAGCATGTGTGTCGCCGTATTGGAGGACAACACATGTTTCCAGTTAGCTTCAATCAAAGGGTCCAATTCTGCCAGATGGACATCATAACTAGCGGCGTTCTCTAAACGTGCTACCTTAAGATCCAGCGTGCCGCTTAACGTACCATGCGACACCTGAAAATCCAATGGCGCGGTTAACGGATCAACGCCACTGGTATGAGCAGAGTCATGACGTAAATCATAGCCCGTACTGCCTAACTTAACTAAATTTCCTTGTGAGATTAATTCAAAGTAAGGTGCTAGTTGTTTCATGATAGTGGTTAAGGTTAAACGGCGACTTTCTCTTAAAGCCACCTTATTAATATCCTTTGTTAAAGCTGCATGATAGGCCGTTTCATAATCCACTTTAGCCGTTGTAAATACCGCTAAAGTGGGAATCTGTGGCAACCAAGGTTCAGGAAAATTAGGGTTAGGCGTCAGTGACGCCACAATAGAACCGGC
>CAIQNQ010000093.1 GCA_903873165.1 uncultured Methylococcaceae bacterium
AAATTTTAAAGCAAACATTTATAAATTTCCGATAAGGTGGTTTGTAGAACCCCTTAAAATAGACTATGAATGTTGCAGTAATATTTCTGAATTATGAAACTATTGTGACAAGCGGAAGAAATATATTACGTGATACAGGAGATTTAAAAAGATGCCGGAGCAGTAAAATATTGACATTCTGAACACAATGAAACATATTGGCTTCAACATTCTTGGTTTTTTGTGTCAGTAAACTCATCGTCCTTGTGGTGGGTGATAGGCGGATTTAATAATTTAACGTGTAGCTCTGTAAGAAGGTGCCAACCAAAAATGAAAATAAAATATTCAAGACTATTTATAGTGATTTCTCTGGTTTTTTCGACATTGGCTGCTGCCAATCCACCCACTGCAACCGATCAATCACCTTCCACTAATTCAGTACCCAATCATGATTCAGCAATACTATCATGGACATCAATTAACCGTATTTTGGGTAAAGTCTCTGGCGGTTGGTTGAGTGGTCAGTCAACTTTGGATCAACTCTCATTAGCTAATTTATTAGCGACTGACACCCATAAACCCAGTTCTATTGGGCCAAGTATTAATACATCGACAGCCGTTACCCCCAATATTAATCCTCTGACCGGTACTGCGGGATCAAAAATGGGGATTAATTTAAGCTTCATTAATGATTGGGGGGGGCGGGATTTAACGTTTATTGATGTGATGAAGATCGCGCGAGGCTTTGCTACTGTGGCAGTGCCTTGGGAGCCCAGTAAGTATCCAGCTCCAACCGATGCGAATGGTTGGCCAACGACTGACTTTGGTATAGTTTTTATTAGCAATGCCAATGACCCATTGAATCGTCCCTTAAACACTACTTTCCCCAGTATGTTTGGTACCTACAAACTCAGTTTTACCGGTCAGGCTTCAGTGCATGGCTATAACTGCTGCCAAGTTCAAAACCTGCTTTATAATTCTGTTGCCAATACCTCAACCGCTGACATTGTGGTTGGGCCTGAAGATAGTACTATCTCTCTGACGTTTACCAATACCCAAAATGGCGTGCAAAATCTACAGCTATTAAGACCGGGTTATCCCATCGGTACAACCCAAGTATTTACCACCGAATTTTTAAATGCCATTGCACCTTTCAGTACTTTACGTTTTATGGAACCCCTCTCAACCAATAATAGTCATGGTTCAGTCTGGAATGCAAGAAAGAAAAAGTCTGATCCCACCCAAAATGACCAGAGAGGTCTTGCTTGGGAGTATGTGATAGATATCGCGAATACAACTCATAAAGATATTTGGATTAATATTCCTGATCAAATTAATCTTGATGAACCCAAGGATAATAATTATGTTATTCAACTAGCCAATTTAATTAAGAGTTCATTGCACAAAGGTATCCATGTGTATGTTGAATACAGTAATGAGACATGGAATGAGGTGTTTTCTCAAACCGCCAGCAATACTGCATCGGCAGTTGCCGAGGTAAATTCTGGGGCTGATAACACACTGAATTACGACAATACTAACAATCAATGGTACTGGAGTTATCGACGATCAGCGCATCAAACATTAAAAATAAGTCGGTTGTTTGCAGAGGTATTCGGCCCTGAGGCAATTAATACGATAATCAGACCCGTTTATATGTCTCAATATGTCCAGCCCTTCATAATAGAAGATGTGTTACGCTATTTAAATACGAATTTTGGAGCGCCCAATACCTATCTTTATGGCGTAGGAGGTGCCCCCTATTATTCACCACAATCTAGCTTTACTGATGAAAGTGGATTATTCAGTTCATTACAAGCGGGTCTTAATCTTATAAATCCAGATGCTGCTCCGCTTCCTGCCTATAACGGCGATGTTACTTGGAATGGAATTACCTATAAGAATATCGCTAATTATTATGGCTTAAAAACTCTGATGTATGAAGGCGGTCCAGATTTGACGAATAATCCTAATAAGGCACTCATTGAGAAAACCGCAGCCACACCTGAAATGGCAAAGCTGATTAAATCTCAATTGACTCATTTTTTAAGCTGCGGTAATGATTTATTTGTTTATTACAAATTAACGGCCCCTGCCGGGGATGTTTCGCCCTGGGGAATTTATGAGGATGTGGCTTTACCAACAGAAAAAAGCAAGATGTTTATCGACTTAGCGGCTACACCCTTAGCCGATTTTAACGCTTGTAACTGATGTTACGCAGCTACATTTGAAAAATGTGTATTGCGGATTCAACCTAAAGCAAGGGAAAACCTCGTAAATATGGCGAAAAACTAACGCTGGAAACGTTAACGTCGGATCATCTAAAAAAGAGGTAACCGAAAAAGGTATTCGAACCTGTGTTTATCAAGTAAATGAGTTTATGCTAGGTAACTATAGATTATGAATATCTAAGTTTCATAAAACTGTTAAATGCTCACCACTCTCTGTATGGGCTAAATCACCGCTGCGTTGTAATACAAAATATCCGCGACTTAAAGCGGCTTCCTTGGCATCGTCATTAATATGGAAAGAAGCAATAGCGCCATATTGTTTATAGTTTTGGTAGATCGGAAACAGCTTCTTAAAGTTTTGCATTTTACGATCTAATCTATCCAAATCGTTTTCATGGGCTTTGTATTTAACTTCTACAATACCGACGACATC
>CAIQNQ010000094.1 GCA_903873165.1 uncultured Methylococcaceae bacterium
CGGCAAATTCAGATTGTTTAAAAGTGCCTTCCAGCACATCCTTATGGGGTTTAGCGATCTCTCGCCAAGGTTTAAGACTCATAGATTATCCTGTGACTGTCCAGTTCATAGTGGCCGATAGATTATTTTGATTTACAACACGGGGGTGAGCATCAATCGCTCGTAACTGCCGTTTCAATGATTGCAATACAGAAGCGGGATCGATCGCTAGGGGGAAAAGTCTAGAAGGTTTTACAGGTTGTTCTAAATGCAAAACTATGTGAATGGCTTTACTCTGTAAAACTCTTTTGGCAAAAGTTTTTTCATTAGAGTCATTAGCCTTCATTTTGGCCGCCACCAGACCTGCTAAGGTATCTCTGACCTTAAGCGCAACTTCATCCCCAAGGTCTTGTGGTTTAGTGCGCTTATGTTGGCGGTAGTCTTTGATCTCAATTAACCAACTGATATCATCAGATAAACAAATCATATCGACGGCTTTTGCACTGCCACAAGTAGATTGAAATTGATTACGATAAAACGACCAGTCATCATATTTCTCTGCCAAACAGGATTGATCAAAATTAAACTGTAAACAACCTTCAGACAGAATGGTCATCACTCGTTACCTGCATCCATAAAGCGATCAGATTGGGCTAAGGCTTCATCCAGCATCACGAAAGGATTAATGTCATCCACCGAATCACCTTGTTCAACTGTTACGGTATCGCCTGCTTTTCCTAAAGCAAAATAACGCTGAGGAATATCTTTAAACTGTTTTTGACTTGTAAGAATCTCGATTTCACGTAACAAAAACAAACTGTGTGTACCAATCACAACTTGGATACCATTTTTGCAGAGTGACATAAAGACGGCTGCTAAATCTTTAATTAACTTTGGATTGAGATTACTTTCTGGTTCATCCCAAAATAAAGTGTCACCGACATCTAAACTACCATTTTCAATTAAACGGACTATAGTCGCTAACTTCCTGATGCCTTCTGCGATTAAATTAGCCTCGGTACGTTTTGATCCTTTGCTGACCAGAAAAAATTTACCGCCCTCTAACTCTAGTGTGCCTCCAATGTCTGTAGCTAAGACCTGTAAAGCACTTGTTATAAGTGGTGAGACTGCTTTACATTTTGGCAATGATAAATTAATTGCTAAATCGTTGTAGGTCTCATCAAAACTGACCTCTCTCTTATCGTAGAGTGCAATAAAGCCTTCAAACCAAGAAATTATTTCCTTAGTTGGAATGTAAATAGCCTTTTTAAATGTTTTGGAGTCATCACTGTGTTGAATTGAATAAATGCCTTCACCATCCTCAATTGATTTAATGCTTTCTTTTGATCTATTAGTAAAATGAATGCTTAATGTAGCGACATAACTTCCAAGTAAACTCATTGATGATAATCGCTTTGGTGTGAATTCCGCCATAATTTGACTTGCACCATCAACACTACCCTTAGTGGTTAAATGACCGATTTTATCGGTTGCAAATACACGCCTAATACGGTTAGATAAATGACTACTAATATTGACACCAGACTCCCTTTTCCAAGCATTAGATAATAAATATCCAAGCTTCAAAAGATGCGTTTTACCCGTACCATTCTCACCGATAATGACATTTAATCCCGGCGAAAACTCTAAATCAGCTTCCTTGAACACCGTAAAATTCTTTAACTTTAAATTCGTAATCATTTTATTTACTCAAAAAACTGATCCATACTGTCAAATAGAAAACTCATAGTTTAATCATCTCCCCAGTCATTACGCCTTTGTTCCTCAATAAGGTCTGTAGTCTCTGCAATCTGTTTTTTACCCCAAGCACCATAGGTTTCCGCCAACAACGTAGCAACAGATGCCTGAGTATCGGACTCATTATTTATACTTTGAGGTTGTTCATCCCTATAATCCATACTATTTTTTAAATCAGGGGGTGGCGTTCTTCTTTTTTGTTTGTATTCGTTGCTCTCTGCTGACTCAGATTACTCAATGACGACCAGCATTTTAAAGTGCTCTACCTTTGGCGGCTCAGAGAGCCATTGGATATGACCATGATCGTAAATAGCCTCATAACTTTTCAACATTGCACTACCCTCTAAGAAAAAAATATCAATGATTTACTCAAAAAACTGATCTATACCAAATTGTTCGCCTTTATGTCCTGTATCTAAAGAGGCTGACAAAATAGCTGTCCAAGCCCCCATCTAGATAAAATAAAGGTTGATATTAACGGCACATCAATATGTGAAAATGCGGGATTAGGACTTTTAACTGTTCGCGCCCAAATCCAGGCGATCACGGTAGCTGCATTGCATTCCTTTTTTATTTCTATGTCCGAAGGAAAAACTGGTAAGCCAGTATCCAAATCTACTTGCGGGTAAAGATGTCCAATCCGCTTAAACGCTTCTTCACGCATCCAATAGCCATATCGACGCACATCTTCTGCCAAACCTTTTGCGCCACGCCAGTCATCAAAAACATTGTTAGTCGCATTTTTTTTATTCGTGGCAGGCGGTAACGGGCCAACCGGTGCTTGTCCTGCAAACTTGGGTGGAATCTCTATCATGGCTTTGTTAATCAGCACCGCCACCGGATTTAAATCCGAGGCGTAACTTTCCAAGCCCAAACGTTGCGCTTCCAGTGGTATTGCGCCACCTCCTGCAAACGGATCATGAAACGCCGGTAGTTTTTCCGGGTTAAATAAACTCGCTGCCTCAGGATGACTTTTATTTAACGCACAGGTCTCACGCCAACTTTTCCATATCTCGGCACGGGCTTCGTTTAATACGGCTTCGTTGTTGGTGTTTTCCCATAACACCAATTTACGAATAAGGGTGAACAGCCGTTCCCGTTCAATTTGAGCGTCTTTTTTATTAACCCCTCTGCCTAAATGACGCTCATAACCCGGATCATTAACCATTTGCGCAAAAATGACTGCCCTCGCTGCCGCTAAAGGACGTCTTGCCCACCACAAATGTAACGTAGAAGGATGACCGTGACGAATTGATTTCTCACGCGCACAAGCAATATTAATATCATCCAAAGGCAAAGCTACTTCGATAAGCTTTTTTGGGGTTTTAATGATACTCATATTGCCTGTTCCATTTTTATATTCTGTAAATAATCGACCAATTCATGCACATGCGTTGAAGGATTATCATCGTGGTGTTGCTTGGACTGACTTAAGGCGCGTTTGGCATTGGCTTTAGTAAAGCTTAAGTCATCGTTTTTTAATTGGAGTGTATGGGCAAACGTGCCATGAGCGGCCTTGTTATAAGTCGGCCAATAAGTCTGTAATTGTTTTAAAAGGGTAGCGCCGGCACTGTTAGTACTGGTCGACATAAAAGGCGCTGTTGTGTATATAAAATGCAAAAGCAGCCAATATTCAAAACAAGGTACCGAGGTTATCGGAAAAAAAGTCCCTTTTGGTTTATAGCTGGCGATTTTGGTTAAGGCGGCTTGGTAGGTGGTGTGGGTATCGCGATCAAAAACACAATAAACACGATCAAAGGGGCCACTGCCAGCACTTAATTCGTCTTGGTAAAGCTGATAGGCATAGTTAACCACACTGAGTGGATCAGAACCGCAAGCGCCGGTTACACGGACATTGGCACTATGAATTTCGTAATGATCGACCAATTCGGAAAAATACAAGGGTTCGGTTTTTTCACCTTCACAGACGATTAACACCTTTGCGTAAGTTTCACGAGAGGCTTTACGACGGAGAGTATCTCGAACCCCTTTAGCTTTTCGTCTATGAAAAAGTTGATCATTGCCCATTTATGCAGTTTGACTCATTTTTAATCCTCGTACATAAGGCAACGCCCCATAACGACCAGCAAGATAATTCGCTTCGAGATTTTCCCGACCTTTTCGCGGATTAAAATTAGTTAACGGGAATACCTTAGTGGCTTGATCGCTACCCTTTTCACAAAACCAGATTTGATCGCGACGAAATACTTCTTGATTCAGTATAGACGTTTCGTGGGTAGTAAAAATCAATTGCGCATTATTAGGATTGGTTTGATTATTATGAAAAAGAGAGACCAGAAACTGCACCATTTTTGGATGTAAGTTATCATGTAATTCATCAATACACAGCACATAACCGTGTTTTAAAGAATCCAACCAAGGCCCGGCGAAGCCAAAAAACTTTTGAGTGCCGTCTGATTCTTCATCGAAATCAAAGTTGATTGAGCGACCCTGTTTAGATTGATGAACAGTTTTAATGTCATAAATCAATTTATCCTTATGTTCAATCAATAACTTGCTTTTAATATCCTCCGGCATATCGGCCGGTAAATGCTTTGCCGTTAATTTTTCCGGTTCAACAATCACATCATGAATATCAAGATCAGCTGCCTTAAGAAAATCCAGAACTTGTTCACGTTGAGCACGTTCTTTACACAAAGAGGCTGTAAACGTAGGTGCCCAACCAGAGACATTAGTTAGGCGTAATGTTTTTGAAAACCAGTTATAAATAGGCTGTAATTGTGTACAATTTAGTTGCACTGCCGTTGAAAGAAACAATGCATTTTGCCGTGTTGAATCTTGCCAAATTTGTTTGGGGCCAGTGAGTTTATTGTCCCATACATATTCGTTGTTATTGGCATCCCACTCTCTAGCGAACCATTTTCTAGTCCGACCCAAGGGAAAAGCCATCAGCCACTCTTCTGTAATACGTTGTGAATTGGCCGCAAAACCGTATTGGTATCGGATACCGTCGGCAATAAAAATAACTTCAAATTCAGAGGGGGCTTGTTCAGTATCCGTATCTAATAAAAACGGCACGATTGGCAATTCTTCACCATGCTGTCCTTTTGCTGATTCGACAACAATTTCTTGCATGATTTCTAGTGCCTTTAGCAAGTTTGATTTACCGGCTGCATTTGCACCGTAAATAGCGACGGATCGCAACAACTCGGAGGCATTAGGTGCAGTAGGTAGAAATGTATTAGTTTCCGACATTTCATTACCTGTAGCCATAACCATGCTAATGGTTTGCTCATCTTTAATCGATCGCCAGTTTGTTACACTAAACTGAATTAACATAGCCCATTATCACTCATTATAATTATAATTTTGACAATTTTAGCCAAAAAATGGCACTTTAGCGAGAACTAATGTGTTTTACTGTTTTGTTGACCTAGCTAATAACTCGTCTAAATCATAATTAATACTGGCTACACCAAAGTCTGGTTCTTGCTTAAAGGGATTTGTTAAATAATACGGGCCAGCATAAGATTCCCCATCGACTATAACAATCGCTAAAATAAATTGCTCTGTTTGATTTAAACCATAGATAATTTCATTACGACTCACTGTAATGGTGCTCTGTCCCTTTGAGCGACCTTTAACTTCAATATGTCTTGCCAGTGCTAAGTGTTTATCGGTCTTAGGTGGCTGTGAGGTAATATCCCAGCCGCATTTTTCGGCTGACACATCTTTAACGTCATGGCCTAATGATTGCTCCAATTGCATGACGGCCTGTATGGCGATTTGTTCAACACGTTTCCGCGCGGCGGCATCTATACCAGCGGGTGCTTCACCTTTCAGTTGCGCTAATAATCCTTGAGGTATCACCAAGGCCCCCCCGATAACAACAGGTTGACTAGAAACCACATCAGCCATCACGCTTAATTCTTTTTTACGTTGCTCAAGTCGTGCGGTTAGTTCTTCGACTCGACGTTTTGCATTATCAGGTTGTAACTGCGGTTGTTTACCGGCGGCAACATCTTCGGTGAGTTTGATGTAACGCGCTGACCAATAGTTAATCTCTTTGACTAAACGCTCATTAACGGCGGCCAAGATCTTATTGGCTTGTAATTCTCTTCGAGCTTTTACTTCTTGATAATGCAAGGGTACTAATTGTTGACTTGCATGCGCAAGTGCTAAGTTGTCCAAATTATTGGTTAACCAAGGGGCCTTAAGAATTTCAGCGACTTTTAGTAGATCGTTAGCCTCAATGGGCTGTAAATCTAAATGCGGTGCCCAGCCTGCATTGCTGGCCTGACCATGTTGATCAATTGCTACAAACTGTAAACGTCTGGAAACATGGCTATCATCATTAGCCTGACGCACACTATGATCAATCATAAATAATACGTTAGGTTCAAGCCCTTCATCATTGGGATCAAGTAAAACAGCGCCTTGTTTTAACTTACTACGATGGGCTTCAAGTTGTAAGTCTGTGATGGAATGCATCAGTGGATGACCGGGATGAATCAAATCCGCCATCGGTTTACCGTGTTGACGAATAACTTGTTTCTCAAAACAAATCCGTTCATATTTTTTAAGGACCGGAGTGCGAGTTTCGCCTATAACCCGATCTCGTTCTCTGATATTGGCCGGTACATGGGTAATTTCATAACGATTAGGTTCTCGATTACGTATTTCGCCCCCTAATGACTTAAAGGCTTCTGTAAAAAAGGCGCGGATAAAATAGGGCTGTAATTTACGTGCCTCGGCTTTTTCCATCTCTTCTTTAACAGCATATAGATGTTCAAGCCCCATGTGTTCTTCAACCAGCGCATTACGTTTAAGAATATCTTTTAAATGCGCCGTATCTAAGGCACCATCAATGACTTGATCCAGTCGCGCTTTAACATCAGGACGGTCACCATAACGAATGGCGTCAATGAGTAAATCTTTTAAGGATACGTTATCAAAGGCTTCGCCCAGAATATCAAATACGCGCCCACCTAAAGCTACTCGTTCAATTTCTAATTTATCCAGTAACTTTTGAAATACAGCACCCTCGCGGGTTTCGTTAGCTACGATATTCCAAAGATGGCACACTTCAGTTTGCCCAATACGATGAATACGTCCAAAGCGTTGTTCGAGTCGATTAGGGTTCCATGGTAAATCATAGTTAACCATTAGATTGGCATTTTGTAAGTTAACCCCTTCGCCCGCGGCATCAGTCGCTAACAACACGGTAACATCGGGATTATTACGAAATTGCTCTTGGTTTTTTCGACGTTCATCACGATTAGTGCCACCATGAATAGTCAGTACGGCTTGTTGATTGCCTAATAAGCCGGTGATTCTATCTAAGAGGTAGGTCAAGGTGTCTCGATGCTCAGTAAAAATAATCAATTTACGCCGACTGCCCACTGCCGTATACATTTCTGGCGTATCTTGCAATAAGGATGAGAGCTGTTCCCATTTTTTATCATTACCCGACTGAACCACATTACATGCTTTAAATTCTAAGTCTTTTAGAATGATGATTTCCGCATCCAATTCTTCAATGGTTTGTGCGGCGGTAGCTTGATCTACCACATCTTCGACCCAGTCTTCATATTCCGCACCCAACATTTCATCTTCGGCTTCATCAATATTTTGCGGTACGTCCTTAACATTATATTTGCCTAAAGTTTCGGCGACGGCATGTCCACGCTTTACTAGCTTTTCTTCTTCTAATCGACTTTCTAAACGTTTACGTCTACGCTTAATTGATTGGTATATGGCTTCTGGGCTGGAGGCTAAACGCCGTTGTAATTGGGTTAAGGCAAAACCAACCGTGCCTTTACGCTTACCGTCTAAATTATCTGCTCGATTCATTTCGTTACGCACATAGTCCGTTACTTCTGCATAAAGAGCCGCTTCATGAGGCGACAGTTCATAGTTAGCTGTGTAAGCAATACGTTCTGGAAATAAAGGCGTGCCATCAAATTTAAGCAGGTCCTCTTTAACCATGCGGCGCATCATATCGCTAATATCGACCTTATGAACACCTTCCCGGAATTTGCCATAAAATCGGTCACCATCTAGTAAAGAAAGAAAAAGCTGAAAATCCTCTTCTTTACCGTTATGAGGTGTTGCGGTCATTAACAGATAGTGTCGGGTAATAGTGCCAAGCAATTTGCCGAGTTTAAAACGCGCAGTCTCATTGACTTTACTGCCAAAATAATGCGCCGACATTTTGTGTGCTTCATCCACAATGATTAAATCCCACTCACTGTGACGCAGTTTTTCTTGAAAGTCTTCATTTCTGGACAGTTGATCAAGTCGGGCTATAAGTTGATTTTGTTCTTCAAAATAATTACCCGAGGGACATTGTTCTTGCTTTTCTCGACTTAAAATCTCAAACGTAAGTCCAAACTTTTCTAGTAACTCATCTTGCCATTGTTCAGTTAATGAACCCGGTGACACAATTAAAATACGCTTGGCATCGGCACGCATAATCATTTCACGAATATACAAGCCGGCCATAATCGTTTTACCCGCACCGGGATCATCCGCTAAGACAAAGCGTAACGGTTGCCTTGGCAACATAGACTCATAGACAGCAGATATTTGATGAGGTAATGGATCAACGTTTGAGGTGTGAACGGCCATCATCGGGTCGAACAAATGTGCGAGATTAATGCGGTAGGCTTCTAAACCTAATTTGAATTCTGAACCGGGTGCGTCGAACCCCCAGGGTCGGCCGACTTTAGCAATCTCTAATCTTGATTCGTCTGATCTAAACAAAGATTGCGTGCCAGGTTTACCTTCTTGATCTACATAAAAAACACTTAGAGATTCGGTACCCACCCATTCAACATGAACTAGTCTGACAATCTTATCGCCTTCCAGACCACGAACTTGAGCGTCTTTTTTAATGTCTTCTAGTTTTAGCATGTTAATGTAAAGTGTAGCGGTTTATTGTGGTATTTTATTTTGAAGTGCGCCACCGCTAATTTTAGACAATAAAAAAGGCCTAGGTTTAACACTAAGCCTTTGTAAATATTGGTGGGACGTCCGAGGCTCGAACTCGGGACCCAAAGATTAAGAGTCTTCTGCTCTACCAACTGAGCTAACATCCCAATATTGCGTAATTATACAATATTTTCAGTACCCGCGTTGCTTCAATTAGGCATTCCCTGAGCATTTTCTAATCAAAACGCATCAAACTCTAACCACTTATCACTTAAATTCACGCAAAACTTCTGGCAAAAAAAACTCACTGACTAACATGGGTTTATTGGCGACTCGATACACTGTGCGTCTTCCCCAAATCGGTTCGGGTATAGCGACTTCATCTACAATTCTTGGCTTCCACGTCGATAACTGTATCAAGGTTACCCCCATAGCACTACGCTCTAATTTTGGGTAAGAAAAAATAACCTCTCCCAAGGGTCGAGTACCTAATTTTGAAAGATTACTTTTAGCCGCTTTAACAGTGGTGGTAGGTATGACAGTTCTTGCCAAAATTAACGGTTTATCCTTAACATATAACAACACTTCTCGCGTTAATACATACTCATGCTCGGGCAGTTTCAACAAACGATGTTCTGATAAATAAGGCGTTTTCCAACAGCTTAAGAGCACTTTAACCGCCACTCCAGAGCCATACTGATTTCGCAACCGCTGCGTTAAAGAGCCTGTTTCGTAAACCCAAGACTGCACACTCTCTGGCAAATGATGTCTTAAACCACGATGATTTTCTAACCAATGCGGCTCTTGATTAAATAAAACACTTTTTGTCGTCAAACTAACTTAAACCTCTGCATAATCTGTTGATGCACCCAACCATCGATCACATAAAGGTTGGATGACTTGCGGCGAGTTTATAAAAATTTCTTCTGCTATTTCATGAATAGTGTCTAACAAATCCGCGTCTCTCACTAAATCAGCTACCCTAAAATTAATGGCACCCGTTTGCCGTGTACCCAGCACTTCACCTGGGCCACGCAATTCTAAATCTTTTTCTGCAATCACAAAGCCATCATTACTATCACGCAAAATACCTAAGCGTTGCCGTGCAACATCAGATAGAGGCGTTTGATACATTAATAAACAATAACTATCGCTATCGCCTCGCCCGACTCGACCACGTAATTGGTGTAATTGCGATAAACCCAAACGCTCTGGATTCTCTATCACCATTAAGCCAGCATTAGGCACATCAACCCCCACTTCGATGACAGTCGTAGCAACCAACAAATCAACTTGATGATTTTTAAACGCTTGCATCACTAACTCTTTATCCGCACTTTTCATCCGACCATGAATTAAAGCCACCCGCACTTTAGGCAACGCTACAGTTAACAGTTCAGCGGTTTTTTCTGCCGCTTCACATTCTAAGACCTCAGATTCTTCTATTAAGGTACACACCCAATATACCTGCCGACCTTTTTCTACCCAACTATTAATTCTCTCAACCACCTCAGCACGCCGTTCAGCAGGAATAACACTGGTGACGATGGGCTTTCTGCCGGGGGGTAACTCATCAATAATTGACACATCTAAATCAGAATATTGCAACATGGCTAAGGTTCTGGGAATAGGCGTTGCTGTCATCACTAATTGGTGTGGACGCCTATTGTCTTGCTGACCTTTTTCCCTTAAAGCCATGCGCTGATTAACGCCGAACCGATGTTGCTCATCAATAATAATTAAACCTAAGCGTTTAAAATTAACACTTTCTTGAAATAAAGCATGTGTACCAATAATGATACCCACTGTCCCCGCCTCTAAACCCTGTAAAACCTCTTTACGCGCTTTACCTTTAACTTGGCCCGATAAAAATACCACTTGCGTATTAAAGTCGGCAAACCAGACGCTAAAGTTACGCATGTGTTGTTCGGCCAATAATTCTGTCGGCGCCATAACCGCCACTTGATAGCCTGCTGACAAGGCTAATAGCGCAGCATAAGCCGATACGACTGTTTTACCAGAACCCACATCGCCTTGCACTAAGCGCATCATCGGCTGTGGCGCAATACAATCTGCGCTAATTTCGTTAATAACGCGCTGTTGTGCGCCCGTTAAACTAAACGGTAAACTCTTTAAAAACTGTGCAACAACCTCTTGTTGATTGTCAGCACTAAAACACGGCGCCTGCCATTGTCTAGCCTTATTTCTGTTAACTCGTAACCTTAAATGATGCGCTAACAATTCTTCAAATGCCAAGCGTTTAAGAGCGGGCACACTGCCACTCTGCAAGGCGTCAGCGGAGATCATCTCATCAGGCGCATGTAGGATATTAATGGCTACTGCCAGAGTCGGGTAGTTGTGCTGGCTTAATAATTTTTCTGGTAGCCAATCCGTCAATAATTTCGGATTTAAATTGCATAAAAGCAGAGCTTGTTTAACCAGTTTTCTTAAAGCATTCTGGGTGATACCTTCTGTTAAAGGATACACAGGTGTTAAACGCGACTCCGTGATATCAGCGTCTTGGTTCATCACAATACGATAATCAGGGTGCAACATTTCCAAACCACTAAAGTTTTGCCGCACTTCGCCAAAACAACAAATTAAATTCCCTGGCTTTAAGACATTAAGTTGATGGGCATTAAAATGGAAAAACTTTAAAGTGATGGTTCCTGTATCATCCGCTATGTTACACACTAAACTTTTACGGCCTCTGGGTAACACATCCACAAACTCAACCCTGCCGGAAATCAGAGCCGTCATACCATTTTTTAATGAATCAATAGAGTAGACCCGAGTTCTATCTTCGTACCGCAGGGGTAAATGAAAAATCAGATCACTGATGACGCGAATACCGAGTTTTTCTAGTCTATGCAGAGTCTGCGCCCCTACCCCTGATAATTTACCCACTGATTGACCAAGTTCATTCACACTCATATCACTCAGTAGGACAATGCGTCACTATTAAGAAGCCAGGTAAGCTTGAACTGGCAACTGCATAATGCCATCCATTTCCACACCGACATTTTTAGGTAACGCTGCCACGCCAATAGCCGCTCTGGCTGGATAAGGTTCTTGAAAATACTGCCCCATAATCTCGTTAACCAAAGGGAAGTTAGCTAAATCCGTTAAAAATATATTTAACTTAACAATGTCCGATAACTCCCCGCCTGCTGCCACTGCAACGGCTTTTAAATTATCAAACACTTGGGTAATTTGCGCCGAAATATCACCTTCGATAACCGTCATGGTTGCGGGTACTAGTGGAATTTGTCCTGATAAATAAACAGTTTGACTCACTTTAACAGCTTGAGAATAAGTACCTATCGCTTGGGGTGCGTTATGAGTGTGAATAATTTCTTTCATAGTTAATTCCTCTTAATTAATGTACGCAGAGTTAGGCGGGTAAATAACAGTCAGCCCACATTATATTTAATTTTATGCGACAAAGCCGAACTAACTACGCTCGTATTAAGATAAAATCAGCATCTATGCGTATACTCTTAACTTATATCAGTGTTGTTTTACTATGGTCAACGACTCCGCTTGCTATTAAATGGAGTGGTGAGGGTCCAGGCTTTTTATTTGGCGTGACCTCCAGAATGACCATTGGCACTACCTGTTTACTGCTGTTTATTGCCATCATGCGCAAGCCTATTCCGTTGCATCGCAAAGCGATACTGACTTATTGCGCTGTGGCCTTACAAATATACGGCGCCATGATTGCGGTTTATTGGGCCGCACAATTTATGCCGTCGGGCTGGATTTCTGTCGTGTCTGGTCTTGCTCCCTTAATGACCGCATTATTATCAGCCTTGTTCCTAGGCGAACGCAGCTTGACTATCGGTAAACTTTTATCCTATGGTATGGGCATCGGTGGACTTATTATTATCTTTGGTTCAGCATTACAAATCAGCCTTAATGCCGCGTTAGGTATCGGTGCCCTATTAATATCCACCTGTATACAAGCGACTAGTGCTGTGTGGATAAAACGCATATCAGCCAAGCTACCCGCTTTATCCCAAGTAACCGGCGGACTGCTTATTGCCTTACCGCTTTATCTAGTCACGTGGTTAATTTTAGATAAAGGCCAGTTACCTACTACACTGTCTTTAATCAACATTGCTTCTATTCTTTATTTAGGTGTCATAGCCACCACACTCGGTTTTATCTTTTATTATTATTTGCTCACCCATTTAACAGCGACTCGGGTTTCTTTAATTAACCTTATTTCACCTGTGCTAGCCTTGTTATTAGGTTATTTTGTTAATCATGAACAGCTCAGCATAAAAGTTTTATCTGGTACATTACTCATACTTTCGGCATTATTTTTACACGAATTTTTTGAACGGCTACCACGATTTAAAGCCAGGCTAAAATAATCATCTTCAACCCTAACGCATAGAAATAGCGTTAGATAAAAAATATTCAAAAATTATTGAAAATCTTCTTTGCCCAAGTTGCATTTTTAGTGCTACTATTAAGCCGCAGTTAAGTTAAGGCGGCTTCTTTATGGGGCTGGTATTTGTAAAGCCAACATAAATTGGCGTTTTTTCTAAAGTTAAGAGTGTATTATGTCTGATCAAGTTGTAGGTACCGTTAAGTGGTTCAATGATGAAAAAGGGTTTGGTTTTATTGAACAAGAAGGTGGCAAAGATGTATTTGTACACCACAGTGCAATTAACGGATCTGGACGCAAAACATTGCGTGAAGGCCAAAAAGTAACCATGGAAGTAACTCAAGGTCAAAAAGGCCCGCAAGCTGAGAATGTAACCCCCGCGTAATAGTCTCAAATAACGTTTCCTAAAAGTTGACTGCTTTTAGGAAACATCCTTGTTGCAGTTCCTAGATAAAAACTTATTGACTGGGCTAGTAACTAGGTTTACATGTCTAGCACTTAGCTTTTAGGATAACAAACTTCTTATTCTCTGCTACCAAGTGAAAACTCCCAAACACCCGTTTTAGGGTGATCTGATAATTAAGATGTCGATTGCCGACTATCCATAACGCCCCACCCTTTCTTAAAACATTTTTAGCAGCTTTAATCATGCTATTCGCTATTTGATCACCAATGGCATTTTGCTGATGAAATGGCGGATTGCATAAAATGATATCCACACTATCCGGTAAAAAGTCCTGTAAACCATCACCTACTTTAAAGATAGCACTGCGCTCCGAACCCAACGCTCTTATAAAATTATCTTGCGCAGAAGCCACCGCCATAAACGACTCGTCAACAAAGTGTATTAACGCTTCTGGATTCTTTTCAGCAGCAATTAAGCCTAATAAGCCGTTCCCACAGCCTAAATCAACAATATCAACTGCCCCTAAGGTCACGGGTAAATGTTGCAGAAAAAACCGCGTTCCTATATCTAAACTATCCCGAGAAAACACATTCGCATGATTACTAATAATATGCTCGGAATTTTCTAATTGATAACACACGGGATAAGGACTATCTGGAGCTTGTATCGCAGGATCTGGTGTAGCAAATATAAGCCGTGCTTTCTTTTTAGCTAAAGAAGTCGTCGTCGCCCCTATTAAACGCTCTACTAATTTCCAAATCGTTGGCGTCATCGTTTTAACCATACCAGCAACAATAAGCTGCGTAGTCCCGTTAAGATGCGGATGAATGCGAATTAATTGCTCTTCTAACAAGGCCAATGTTTTTGGGGCTTTAATCAATACCCAATCGTAAAACCCCGTTAAAGGCTCCAGACTGTTCGTTAAACTAAGCTGTTCTGCTGGGATATTATTAGCTAATAAATTCAGCCGAGTGGCTTGCTGTGAGAGATAAGAATCGGAAACTGCTTGTGGCTTATAGACGTTTAATCCTAGGGCTAAAGCACCAAAACTATCATTCAAGATAAGAAGTCGCGCATCGGGATCAATCGCTTGTTCCGCCATATAGCTGAGTAAGTATTCATCTGCGGCATCCCATGCGCGTAACAACTCTAAAGATCGTTTAGGAAGCCGTTCTAAAACGAACTCCCCTTGTACAACTTTTAAAACCGTATCCGTATCTGTTGTCATTAAACCAACTACGCTAACAGTGGATTAAGCTCGCGCCATAAACTTACCGTTTTCAGTGTTCACTTTAATCAACTCATCTGTTTCTAAATATTCTGGGACTTGCACTTCCAATCCTGTCGGCAAACGCGCTGTTTTTGTGCGACCCGATGCAGTTGCACCTTTAATAGAGGGTGGTGTTTCTACAATCGGTAAAATAACTGAGCTAGGTAATTCAATCCCAAAAATCTCATCATCTATCAATAACGCGATAATGCCCTCTAAACCTTCGGTTAAATAATAGACTTGATCATCTAAATCTTCACGACTTAGACTATATTGAGTATAGTCTTCAGTGTTCATAAAGATATAGTTTTCACCATCTACATAAGAAAACTGCACCTTAGCTCTGACTAAATCCGTATCTTTAAAAAAGTCATCCCCTTTTAAAGATTCATCCAACTTTTGGCCGGTCTTAAGATTAGTAAATCGAACTTTATATAAGGTTGAAGCGCCTCGTGACGAAGGGCTTTTAGCATCAAACTGCTTAACCATGTGCGGTACGCCATTAATTTCAACCACCATCCCGCGCTTTAATTCACTTGCCTTTGCCACACCATTCTCCCCATTTATTTATAAGTTAGACCTGCTGATTAACCGTGACTAATTCAACTGCCAATATTCGCGATATTATAACGTAGAACGCTCAGCAAGACGGCTACTGAATCATTAGCATTTTTTTATTTAAAATCGCATAATTACGTGTTTTTTTATCAAAAGATGTTAAATTAAGCCCTATAATTAACTTAATGCCTTTAAACTAGCCTTAGTGTGATAACCATGGACATCCGCTTAAAATTTTTACTTACTTTACTCTGCATTAGCTTAGCGGGATGTTCATCTCAAGAAGTCAAAGAACCAGATACAGCTACTATCCCAGTTACCAAAGCCCCTGAAAGCACAGCACCATCAAAACAAGCTGTGCAAACATCAGGTGCTAATCCACCCATGACCATTACTAAAGGTAATAAACAATTAAACCTGATGAGAATCTTAGATGGTGGTATTTGTAAAAATGACTTACAGGGCGCAAAAGGCACGTTCTTACTTTACGCAGACAGCAGTGATATTGATCGAATAAAAAAAGAAAAAGGTAGTGCGATATTTAAAACCTTTGAAACCAAAATCCAAGAAATATCCAGTACTATCTTACAAACCGCTATCGAAAATACTAACCTAGGTGAAGACCCTTTCGCTTTAGGTGCAGATGAGGCTCAACAAAAATTAGCCGCCCAGCTCATGGTTAGTTTTCGTGAGGCCGCAGTCGAACCCGTTAATAAATTTCAAAAAGAAACCACGCTTACGATTGATATCACCGCCTTTCAACCCTCTTTACTATTTTTTCAGAAGGGTTGTGACGAATCAAAACTGGATGCAGAAGGCAAAGACTCCTCAGGTTAAAAATTCCCCTCTTTTAATCTAACAGCGAGTACATCACACTTAGCTGTATGTAAGATGCTATTCGCTGTTGAACCTAGCAATAAAGCTAGACCATGCCGGCCATGTGAGCCCACCACAATTAAATCAACTTGCTGTTGCTCTGCGACATTAATAATTTCTTGTTTCGGTATGCCCCATAACAACCATTGATTACTTATCTCCACATTAAACTGATCACCTATGACCATTAGCTTAGCTTTTTCTGCTTCTAATAAAGGATCACCTGAATTTTCTGTTAAAGAGATCAACGTGCCGTAATAGGCATCTGGCATCGGAATATTATCCAGGACATGGACGATACTTAATTTAGCTTGGAAAGTAGTGGCTAAAGCCTTGGCTTTTTCCGCAACAGCGTCACCCTGTTTAGAAAAATCTACCGCTAATAAAATGTGTTTGTAATCACTCATGGGGGTAACCTAAAATTGATCAAGAGATTCAAGTGTTATATTTGAAGCATTTCTTAATTAAGTTGTTGTATGTGGAAAGTCTATTTGAATTAATAAGTTATGCTGGCAAATATGATAATGATACTTATAAAAGAAATTGGCAATATTTGGATGTTGATTGATATTATAAGCTAGCCAAATCAATTACAAAACGATATTTAACATCGCTTTTTAATACTCTTTCATAAGCTTCATTAATTTGCTGCATAGGAATGATCTCAATGTCAGAAATGATATTGTGTTCGGCACAAAAATCTAGCATTTCCTGAGTTTCTTTTATGCCGCCAATTAATGAGCCCGCCAGGTTTCTGCGTTTAAAGATTAAATTACCTACTGATGGTGACGGATGTGGTTGATCGGGTACGCCCACTAAACATAAAGTACCGTCACGTTTTAACAAAGATGTAAAAGCATCTAAATCATGCGGAACGGCTACCGTATTTAAAATAAAATCAAAACTAGCTATGTGTTGCGCCATTTCGTTTGGATTTTTTGAGATGACCACTTCGTCTGCACCTAAACGTTTAGCATCGTCTGCTTTGCTGGGTGAGGTGGTAAATAAGACAACATAAGCACCCATAGCGTGGGCTAGTTTAATCCCCATGTGTCCTAGGCCTCCTAAGCCCACTACGCCTACTTTATCGCCTTTACCGACCTTCCAGTGTCTTAAGGGTGAGTAAGTGGTAATGCCGGCACACAACAAAGGCGCAGCAGCCGCTAAATCTAGTTTGTCTGATACGTGTAAGACAAAGTCTTGGTTAACAACGATTTGTTTAGAATAGCCGCCATAGTTACTGCCGCCAGAGATTTTATCAGGACTGTTATAGGTAAATTCGGCACTATTACAGTATTGTTGTAAGTCTTCTTGACAATCTGGACAAACACCACAAGAGCCAACCATACAGCCTACACCGACGCTATCACCGACTTTAAAACCTGTTACTTCGGCGCCAATTTTAGTCACTTTGCCGACAATCTCATGGCCGGGTATCATAGGAAAACTAGAATTGCCCCATTCATTGCGAACTTGATGTATGTCTGAATGACACACGCCACAGTATAGAATTTCAATTTCTACATCATTAGGAAGCGGTTCACGTCTTTCAAAGCTGAATGGTTCTAATGGTGTATTGTGGTTATGAGCGGCATATCCAAGAGTTTTTTGCATAGTGGTATCCTCAGAATTATTTAATTTCAATGTGTATTTCGTTGCGGCGTAAAAATGGTAATGTCCATGGTGGATCATAAGCCGCCGATTGTGCTGGACTTATCATTGTGTATTTTTGTTGAGTTAACCAAGACTGTAACTCAATGGACTTTTCTTTAATACTTTGTTCAGATATAACTCCAGTATAACTCAGTACCCCTAGTTTTTTACTGGGCATTTCTACTAGCTTAATGGCCGAGTCATTAGGGATAGGTGCGGTTGCTAAGGTATAATTATTCGGTAAGATAAATGCCATATACCATTTATCACCAAATTGTTGCTGTAATACTGGTGCTGTCATGGCTATTTGTTCAGCACTTTGTTTTTCTTGAATAACCGGTGTGGTCATGGTTATTTGTTGCTGGCTTTGGTTTTTGCCAAATATATATCCTGCTAAGCGTCTGAAGCCTTGATTACCACTATTATCGTAATTACCGGTTATTTCAGTTTGAGCAATCAGTATTGGCGGGTATTGTCTTATTTGAATGTTGCCATAATCTTGCAATACTTGGTAGTGAGGTTCTTCTGCAGTTCTTATTCCGACTAAGCTACAGCCCGTTAGAAATATAGTCGTAAATAGGCTTATTAGTTTTGTCATTTTGAGCGACATCCTTTTGGCAATCAATTTAAAGTGATCATGATGTCATACTTAACATAAATTCATATTAAAACAAGAAATTGCATGATACAAAAGCACGATTAGAAAATTAGAAAGACAGCATTTTATACCATTTTATCAATATAAGAGAGTTTATTCGAATACTACTATCACAGATGGTAAGCGTGTTCTCGCAATAATTCTTTGCTAATTAAATTTTACCAATTTTGTAATTAGCACTCAGGCTAAATTCGCAATTAGGCAGTATTTCGATAGTGTCGCTAGACACATTACCCGACTCAATACATACAAAACGTTGATAATCGGTAGACTCTAAGTCGGTAATGTTGGGAGGTAAATTGGCTCCCGGATTCCAGACGACTACAGTTTTATTATGGTTAGAGGTAATAGTGATTTTGCGATTGAACGCATTGTCATTAATGTACAGGTATTCTTCAACATTTTTATGGATTCTGTTTACTTCAGCATTAAAAGTAAGTTTACCCGTTTGTTGGTGTTCACCACTGATATCAAATTTATTATGGTAAGTGGACTTATCAAGTCCTAGTATCTCCACTTCATTAATATGTCCGATATTAAAATAGGTGTGTATTGCTTGGGTAATTGTAAACGGATGATCCCCTGTATTATGTGTAATTAAATTAAGCGAGAGGGTGTCAGAAATAATGACTTCTAGCTTAAGCATAAAGGCTTGAGGCCAGTATTCTAAACTTTTCTCAGTGTTTTCATATTGAAAAACTATTTTAGTTACACTGTCTGAGCTAGCTTCTGTGCTTAAAATGCGCCATAAACCATTTCGCACAAATCCGTGATCAGGTCTTTTTAAGTTTAATGGGTCTGAGCCAAACCAAGGCCAACATAGCGGAATACCCCCTCTAATGGCTCGGCCTTCTTCATACCACGAGTTTTGGCTGACAAAGAGGAGGTCTTCAGCTTCTCTATGGGGTTTATAAGACAGAATTTGGGCGCCATGTAAAGAAATAATGGCAC
Organism: uncultured Methylococcaceae bacterium; assembly: GCA_903873165.1. Lineage (GTDB taxonomy): Bacteria > Pseudomonadota > Gammaproteobacteria > Methylococcales > Methylomonadaceae > Methylobacter_C. The sequence goes on from CAIQNQ010000094.1 coordinate 19,400, forward strand.
TTGCGCGTTTGTTATGGATGAAAATAAACGGTAAATGACCATTACCTTTATCGATTTTAAGTTGACCTTTAATCCCATAGTCACGATTTAATTGCTCAATTTTCATGTGATTATTTTAATACGCCTAGCGAGATTGATTTTAAAATAAACTTAATAAAGCCAGATGTTTATTGGTAATGCTTTCAAAAATGACCACGGATTTAGCTTGAACGATAGCTGAATTTCCTTTGAAAGTTTTTTGTTTGTGGGGACTAATGATGTCATGAGGTGATTGTTGTGAAGTATCCAAAGCGACCGCCCATTTTTGACCCGTGATATGTGGAAGTTGTACAGAGGCATTTTCGTCTGACATATTCATGATGATATGTAAGTCGTTTTCATCAGTTTCAATACCCGATAAAGTAAAGGCAAGTAATCGCGCTTCTGGATCAAACCATAAAGGTTTATCTATGTCTAGGCCGTGCCAAGTGATGTCTGCTAGTTTTTTATTGTTAGCAATTTCACCCGTTAAAAAGCGCCGCCGCATAATGGCGGGATGTCTTTTGCGTAAAGCAATCATTTCTTGTACAAAGCGTAGAATATCAGCATTTTTCTCAGTGAGGCTCCAGTCTATCCAGCTCAGTTCATTATCTTGACAGTAACAATTGTTGTTGCCTCGCTGACTATGTAACATCTCATCGCCTGCTAATAACATGGGTACACCTTGGCTGAGTAATAGAATAGCGAACACATTTTTAGCTTGTTTCTTTCTAAGCGATAAGAGATCAGGGTTGGTGGTTTCACCCTCAACACCGTAGTTGTAACTTAAATTATTGCTACAGCCATCTCTATTATCTTCACCATTAGCAGCATTGTGTTTTTCGTTGTAACTAAATAAGTCATATAGGGTAAAACCATCATGACAAGTAACAAAGTTAATGCTATTGATAGGTAAGCGACCTTGGTGTTGATATAAATCACTGCTGCCACTGATGCGCGTGGCCAATTCAGATAATATGCCTTTGTCACCACGGACGAATTGGCGAATGATATCTCGATAGCGTCCATTCCATTCAGCCCATCGATAACCTGGGAAACTGCCCACTTGATAAAGACCTGCTGCATCCCACGCTTCTGCAATTAATTTGGTTTTCATTAATTGTTCTGAGAGTTCTATGCCCCAAAGTACTGGAGGGTCTTTTAAGACTTCACCGTTTTCTCCTCTGGCCATGGCGCTGGCAAGATCAAAACGGAAGCCGTCTACATGCATTTCTCTTACCCAATACTCTAGGCAACTGATGATAAAGCGTGCGACTAAAGGATGATTGGCATTAACTGTATTACCACATCCGGTATAGTCACGTAAGATACTTTTATCATTGTTGTCCGTTAGATAAAAAGATTTGCCACCGATACCTCTAAAATTAATAACGGGGCCATTGACGCCAGCTTCAGATGTGTGGTTAAAAACCACATCCATAATCACGCCGATACCGGCTTTGTGTAGGGCTTTGACTAAATCTCTAAACTCCTGGACGTGCGTCCCTTGCTCTGGGGTTACGCAATAACCAGGATGCGGGCTAAAAAAACTATGGGTACTATATCCCCAATAGTTTTTTAAGCCAAGTTCTGCTGTTTTGGGCGGCACATCTTGTTCATCAAAAGCCATGATGGGTAAGAGTTCTACGTGAGTAATACCTAGTTTTTGAAGATATGGAATCTTTTCAATTAAGCCTGAAAAAGTACCTGGGTGTTTAACTTTTGCTGAAGAATGGCGAGTATAGCCCCCCACATGTAGTTCATAGACGATAGCTTTTTCACTGCGAATAGCTAATGATGTGTCACCTTCCCAATCATACCGATCATCAGTGACCATGCAGCGCATAGCCGTTTTAAGATTATCACCTGGTAGACAGGCGGCAGTTCTATCCCAGTGCTTATGACTGACAGCTTGAGCCCAAGGATCTAATAGATGTTTGTCTTTTTCAAAACGAAAGCCAGAATCTCGCTCTTGGCCTTCGCCATCCATACGCCAAGTGTACCAAGTGCCAGCGGGTAGTTTAGACACATAGACATGCCATGAGAAAAAGGTGCGATTGATATCTTTGTTAAGGTGAATAACTTGGAATGGTTCATCACTTCCAGTGCTGGAAAATAACAGCAGTTCTACCTGTTCGGCATAACGACTAAAAATGGAGAAATTAACGCCTTTTTCGGTGTATTTTGACCCTGAAGGGTAGGGTTTGCCATGCTTTAATTGATATTGTTGATGCATACTATTTACTTATATTGTGTATACATGAAACTATTCATGTTAACCGTTAATTTTCTACTTGCATGACAGCGCATCGACTTTGATGCGAATATCAGCATTGAGGCTATGATTGTAAATTAAAAGGTCTATAGAGAGCGATATTACCTAATAGATTGTAGTTTATACCTAGAGCCTAAATCGCTCATGATATCAATAATTGATAAACGTTTGCCCCTTAATTTATAAATTTTATAGCCATCAGTGTATTTTTTATAGTCTAGTATTGGGGTCAATGAACTGTAAAAGCTTTATTGATTTATGTATTTTAGTTATATTCACCACAGAAAGTACGGTTACTTTAAGTCGTAATATTTGACTGTTATACTAAGCAAAAAGCAAGCCATTGGCTAATAATACTGATTTATTGAGTAAAGGTTATTAGCTCGTCTTCGTTTACCAAGCAACTATAGTATCAAAATGGTGCGGTTCTGGCTAAATTGGTGCGCTCTTAAAATGATTTCTAATTCTTCCGCGAGTCCTTATGCAAACTCTTTACAAGCAATATAAACTTTTACCTTCTATGGGTTTTTTTATAGCCTTAGTTACGCTAACCTTTATGAGTGTTAATGTGAATGCTTTACCTAGTTTTTCTAGGCAAACAGGTGAAAGTTGTAGTGAGTGTCATACGCAGTCATTTGGACCTAATTTAACGACGTTTGGACGGGAGTTTAAATTAGGTGGTTATACTATGGGTGGCGGGAAAGGTTTGGCTGCTAAATTACCTGCTGTGAGTGGTATGGTTGCGGGTTCTTTTACTAATACGCAAAAAGATTTATCAGGGCTGCCAGATAATGCTGATAAGCAAGGCTATAACAAAAACAACAACTTTACTTTTGATGAAGCTTCATTATTTTATGGTGGTAAAATATATGGCAAAGTCGGAGCATTAAGCCAGTTAACTTATGACGGCTCAGCAGATAGATTGGCTTTAGATAATACGGATATACGGTTTTCTGATGAATTGGATTTAGATACACCAGTCACTTATGGTATCTCGATCAATAATAATCCTACGGTACAAGATTTGTGGAATACAACCGCATGGGGTTTTCCTTACACAGAAAGTGCCGTTAAACCAGGTCCTGGCGCATCAGCTTTAATTGACGGTGGTTTGTCAGGACAGGTCGGTGGCGCATCGGCTTTTACGATGATAGATAATCTAATTTACTTGGATGCAGGTGGGTATGGTTCTTTAGATAATAATGTTCAAAAAGGTTTTGGTGTAGCCGATGCGGGTCAACAGCAAATTGATGGCGTAGCACCTTATTGGCGTGCGGCTTTACAAAAGGATTGGCAAGGCCATTATTTTGAATTAGGTCATTACGGTATGATTGCAGATGTGTTTCCGGCTCGTGATCGTAGTCAAGGTGCGGATCATTATACTGATGTGGCAGTCGATGCAACTTATCAGTATTTAGCTAATACTAAACATATCTTTGAGATTAAAAGTACTTATATTTATGAAGATCAAAGATTAAACGCGAGTCGTTTGTTGAATAATGTTGCTTCAGCGGGTAGTACTTATTTAAACACCTTTAAAATCAATAGTGCTTATACCTATGATCAAACTTACGGTTTAACCTTTGCCTATAATAAAATTACCGGTTCACAAGATACTGTTATGTATTCGACTGACAATGGTTATTCATTATACCGACCTAATAGCCAATATTTCTCCACAGAATTAGTGTACGTGCCTTTTGGAAAAGATAGTTCTTATTTATATCTGATGAATTTAAGAACTAGTTTGCAATATATCGCTTATACGCAATTAAATGGTATTAACCCAGGTGCTCAAGATAATAATACCTTTATGGTTAATGGTTGGTTGGCGTTCTAATAAAAAAACAATGGATAAGCTAAGGCTTGTTTTAAACAATCTCGGGCGAGTTTAATTTATCTTGCCTGAGACTCCATAAGCTTTAGAATATCTACTATAAAAATTATTTATTTAATAAACTCGCAATGCACAAAGAACATTACGCACGCTTTAGAGATATTTCTGTTAGTGAAAGGATTTTAAATACTGTTTTCTTGTTGACTATTGGTATGGGCTATTTGATGGCTTTGGCTAATATGTATTACACGCATGAAGGCTTAGATGGTAAACCGGGTTTAAGTATTGAAGATGTGGTCATCAGTTATCATGGTAGTAGTAATCAGACGCGATTAGGAACAGCAATTAACGGGATTATGAAAAATAATTTACGTAATGCAAGTGACAAAGACGTCATTATGCAATGGATACAAAAAGGTGCTGATGAGGAAGGCTATCAAGATAAAATTCAAGCTATTTTAGAAAGAGATTGTGTGTTTTGTCATACTCCGTCAATTAACCCTTCGTTGCCTGATTTAACTCAATATTCGACAGTTTCAGAAGTGGCGCACGCGGGTGGCGCGACTTTACCTACCTTAGTAAGGGTTTCACATATTCATTTATTTGGTATTGCATTCATTTTGTTTTTTATAGGCAAAATATTTTTGTTATGTGATATGAATGTACACGTTAAAAGAGTTGCCGTAGTCATTCCTTTTATCGCCATGTTGTTGGACGTGGTGTCTTGGTTTATTACTAAAACCACGCCATCGTTTGCTTATGTCGTGGTCTATAGCGGTGCTTTAATGGGATTATCTATGGGTTTGCAGATACTACTGAGTATTTATCAAATGTGGTTTTATTCAAGAAAAAAACCTGATTGTTAAAAATCAATTTTGAGATAATCGAAATTTGTTTTAGCCTGTGCTATTTAAAGTAAAACTTTTCAGGTAAAAGTGGTTTCAGAGCAGGCTTTCGCTAGTAATTTTGATAGTGTTGAATTTTTAAGGAATCTCACAACGCGTCCAGGCATTTATAAGATGCTGAATGACCAAGGTGAGATTATCTATATTGGTAAAGCCAAAAATCTTAAAAATCGCGTTTCAAGTTATTTTAAAACGCACTCAGCTTCAATAAAGCAACAAGTCATGGTCGCTAAAGTTGCGGCTATAGAAGTGACCGTAACACACACCGAAGGTGAAGCGTTACTCCTTGAATGTCAGCAGATTAAATCTCATAAACCGCGCTATAACATTTGCTTGCGCGATGATAAAACCTTTCCTTATGTGTTTTTGTCTACTCAACATGATTTCCCTCAAATCACTTATCACCGAGGTGCAAAAAATAAAAAAGGTCGCTATTTTGGGCCTTATCCTAGTTCGGGTGCGGTTAAAGAAAGTCTAAAATTATTACAACGCTTATTTCCGGTTCGGCAATGTGAGGATGGCATATACAATAATCGCACGCGACCTTGTCTGCAATATCAGATAGAACGTTGTAAAGCTCCTTGTGTGGGTTTAATTGATAAACCGACTTATGCCTTAGATGTGGATAGTACCATTCTATTTTTAGAAGGTAAGGGTAGTTTGCTGATTGATCAATTGATCGATAAAATGGAAGCCGCTTCAGCGGAATTAGCATTTGAGCAAGCGGCAAGTTATAGAGATCAGATTGTTAAGTTGCGTTCGGTTTTAGAAAAGCATTTTGTGTCTGGTGAAAAAGGCGATGTTGATATTATTGCCTGTGCTAGTAAAGGTAATGTGGCTTGTGTGCAGGTGTTTTTTATTCGAAATGGTTTACAACTTGGTAATAAGGTTTTTTTTCCAAGAATTTCAGATGAATATGAGCCTTCGGCTATTATAGAAGCCTTTATTCCGCAATATTATCTTGATAAACCAGTGCCTCATGAAGTAATTGTCAGTCATGATTTGACTGAGTCCGCTTTATTAATTGAAGTTTTAGCCACTCAAGCAAAGCATGCTGTGACTATTTCGATTAATGTCAGAGGCGAGCGGTTAAAATGGTTGCAAATGGCCATGACTAATGCCGAAAATTCATTACAAACTAAATTAGCGGATAAGCAAGGTGTTTATGCGCGATTTTTGAGTTTACAAGAAGAGTTAGGTTGTGCAGAGTTACCTAAACGGTTGGAATGTTTTGATATTAGTCATACTCAAGGTGATCAAACAGTAGCATCATGTGTGGTTTTTGATCGAGAAGGGCCGGTTAAGTCGGCTTATCGACGATTTAATATCACGGGTATTACGGGTGGTGATGATTATGCGGCTATAAATCAGGCCGTATTGAGACGTTTTAAACGACTTAAAGCCGGTGAACATGAGCCGCCAGATATCTTGTTTATTGATGGCGGTAAAGGTCAGGTACATGAAGCGCAAAAGGCATTAGCGGAATTAGACATAAACAATGTTATGATAGTCGGCGTTTCAAAGGGTCCAGATAGAAAAGCAGGTATGGAAAAATTGATCTTGGTTGATCAAGAGCAACCGATAGATGTGTCGCCGAGTGCAAGTGGTTTATTATTAATCCAGCATATTCGTGATGAAGCACATCGCTTTGCTATAACAGGACATAGAGCGAGAAGAGGCAAGGCCTCTAAGCAATCTATTTTGGAAAGTATTCCGGGCCTGGGTGCTAAACGCCGACAATTATTATTGAAACAATTTGGGGGCCTGCAAGGTATTACCTCGGCAGGTGTTGACGCACTTTGTAGTGTGGATGGCATTAGCAGGCAGTTGGCAGTGCGAATATACGAACTATTTCATCATCAAGATGGCGATTCAATTTAATATACCTACAAATCTTACTCTATTGAGAATCGCGTTAATCCCTTTATTAACGGTGGTTTTCTACTTGCCTTGGCAGTATGCAAATATTGCGTGCACAATGATATTTTTATTGGCAGGCATTACCGATTGGTTAGATGGTTATTTAGCCAGAAAACTTAATATGGAAACGCCTTTCGGGGCTTTTTTAGATCCCGTTGCTGATAAGTTAATGGTGGCCATTGTCTTGGTATTAATTGTTCAGCAACAGGCTACGCCTTATTTGGCGATACCGTCGGCCATTATCATTGGTCGTGAAATTACTATCGCTTCTTTACGGGAATGGATGGCTGAAATTGGTCAACGTGCCAAAGTTAAGGTGTCAATAGTCGGTAAGTGGAAAACTACCGCGCAAATGTTGGCTATTGGTTTATTGCTTTATCATGATGATTTATTGGGCTTACCTATTAACACATTAGGTTTTGTTTTGCTGTATGTCGCTGCAATATTAACCTTATGGTCGATGATGAGCTATTTAAACGCCGCATTAAAAGTGATAAAAGCAAATTAAAGGGTATCGCTATAGTCGATGCCTATTGCATTGCTTAGCGGGAGCAAATGATTAATATCCGCTAGTTTTTTAACACCCAAAATACAGTGTATTGAAACACTGAAAAAATAATAAGAATGGATCAGGAAAAAGAAAGTCAGCAACTAAAAGAGCTAACGGCCAATGAGGTTTTGTTAGTAGCTTTAAAATTATTTACCACTAAAGGCTATTTTAAAACAGCATTAACGGATATCGCCGTGTTTTTAGAAGTGCCGGATACTCGGCAAATTTATGCACACTTTAATGATAAGCAGAGTATGGCTGTGCAGTTGTACGACACTATTTTAGATAGTTTAAGTATTTCTATTGATGAAATTAGACGTAAGAATGAAAAGCCATCTGAGCAATTACGTGGAATTGTCGATTTATTGTTTCGACTCACTGATGAGGCACC
>CAIQNQ010000095.1 GCA_903873165.1 uncultured Methylococcaceae bacterium
CCTTGAATACTTTCGGCATACCACACATCAAAATCTTTTTTAATGCGTTGCCATTCGCGGCCCCACCACTGATTAAAGTCTTTGCCTAGTAAATCATCTTCTTCTATTTCGGCTTCGGCAAACTCGGCATAGGTAGGTTCTAATCGAACTAAAATTTCACTGGCATATTGTAAGATGTTAGAGACTAAAGCGTCGCAACGTCTTTGCAAGGCGTCGGCGCGTTCATGATCAATATAATGATTGACCATCTCTTTTAGAATGCCGATACCATCGGTGATGCCTAGTTTTTTTAGCTTTAACTTGTCATCGGCGCTTCGAGTGCGTCTTAGGGTATCTTCTGATGGGATGCCAAACTCAACTAAATGCGCACGCGCACAGACCGGAATCAGGCGTCTTTCAGGGACATCAGGCCAATAGTTACGGTGCTTTTGCAGGGTTTCTTTAAAATCAATTTGATCATCCAACGCATCCGCCTGAGTGAGTACTAAGAAAACTTTGTCAGACACTTTAATGCTGGGGTCATCTGAGTCGGCAATGAGCAGGATTTCTTTTTCTGGCCCTGTAATAGAGGGCTGCTTCATTTCTTTAGCATAGATAATAGCGTCACAATGTTTTAACCGCTCTATGGCTTGCTCAGAGTGCATCTGAATACCTGAATTAAAGCCAGGTACATCATGAAAAACAATGTCTCTATCGCTTCTTAAGCGCACAGTTTTTAATTGAATGCGTTTGATAGCGAGAGACTGGGCGCGATTTTTAAACACCGCCGATTGCAACTGTTCATGCACTTCACTGATGTCTATAAAACTTTGCGTATAGCCGCTTTTTTGTTGGGTAAATTCATAGATCGCGGTGAGATTTTTCTCTGTGTAATCGTAATCTTCTTGAATTTCTTTTCTTTCTTTATCATTCAACTGACCTTCTAACGCCAATTTCCTTTGGTGCTGTAAAGTGCCTATTTCTTCCTTGGTATAATATTGAATAAATAATAACTGATCTTGTTCGGTTTGCGCAGACCAGATTTCGGTACTGGTAAACGTACATCTTTCTCGCGCTGACGGGAGGATTTCTTGTCCTAACCAAGCATTTAACAGGGCACTCTTACCGGCTTTCTCTAAACCAATAACAGCCACTTCAAACCGATTGGCGTGTAAGCGTTCTAATTGACGATTTAAGCGCACTTGTTCAACATTTAAGCGTTGAATCAGTTCTGGCGGTAAATCTTCTGTTGTTTTATTAGATAACGTTACCAGTTTATCGGCAAGTACAGAAGTCATTTCTAAGCGTGCAAGCTGTTCTTGACATGTTTCTAGCCAGGTAGTCATAAAAATCCCAGGATTGTTGAATGCTATGTAAAACCAGAATCCCCCGAAAGGGCTTGATAGGGGCAATCGCTTATGCGACTGCCCCCGTATAACTTAATGAGCTACGTCAACCTTTGCGCCTTTTACTTGCCCAATTTCTGCAAGTGTCTCATTAAACCAAGCAGTGTCTAGATCAAAGGGTTTACCACCTTTAATGCGTGGGAACTCAATGGCTCGTAATACATTGCCACGATCTTCATCATGACCAATGACCCCAGACTCACGACGGAATGCACATTCCACCGCCAAATCTGCACAGGATTTAATCAAACGAATGTCTTCAACATTTGAAGCCGCTGCTCTAGCAAAATAACCCGATTTTTGAATCAACGTCTTCTCAGCACCTAACATCTCTGCAAACTGCTCACCGAACCATTTGCCTGGGTTAACCGCATCCAATTTTACGTGACCAAAGGCATCACGTGGCACTTCTTGGCCTTTAGCTTGCATTTCTGCCACAATAGATTCAACGCCAGCACCTTCTGATACGAAGATATTAACGCAGTCATATTTATCCATTACCGCACGTAAACGCTCGGCTTCTGCAGGAATATCAATGGTCATTTCTGGAATAAATACGCCGTGTACTTCGAAGGCGTTACGATCTAAGCCTAATTCGGGTAACCATTCAGCACGGTCTAATAATTTGCGATATTCTAAAGCCGTTGCTGCTGTTAACCAGCCACAGCTACGGCCCATCACTTCATGCACGATTAACATGCGTGGGTTAGCATTATTCTCAGCCACTACGTTAGCAAAATAACGTGCGCCTTGCTCGGCAGCCGTCCAAGCACCCAGTGATTGCTTAATAGGAAATACGTCGTTATCAACTGTTTTTGGTAAACCAATCACGGTTAAACCGTAATTGTTGTTAGCCAAGAATGCCGCTAAATCTGCCGCAGCCGTATTGGTATCATCACCACCGATCGTGTGCAAGATATCAACGCCGTCTTTGACTAATTGATCAGCCGCTACTTTTTGTGGGTCTTGACCTTCTTGAACTAAACCCCGTTTTACACAATCATTAACGTTGGTTAATTTTACGCGGCTGTTACCGATTAATGAACCGCCAAATTTATGTAAAAGCCCGACTTTTTCTCTGATAGCTGGCGTCACTGTGTAAAAGTCACCGAGTAATAAACCTTTGTAACCACTACGGTAACAAATGATTTCGATAGAAGGATCAATTTCTGTATAACGCTCAATTAAACTGCCGATTGCAGAGTTTAAGCATGGGGCTAGACCGCCCGCTGTGAGGATTGCTACTTTTTTAGGTTTGCTCATAAGAATTATAAAGTGTTAATGAAAAGAATTGAGTGTGTTAAGTAACCAAAATACTTGGCGAGATATTTTAATCGGTTTGTTTAAATAGCAACATATTATTCACAAAACAAATCTGTATCGATTTATCAAAAGTAGCCAGTAATAGACATCTCCCTTTGTAAGCAATGGATTCTAACAATGTTTTGCTTAAAAATTATGAATTGCAGGTTTTATTTCTTAAAGTAACCGCTCACCACCGTGCCTACGGATAATTCATTCTTAGCTAAAGGTCTAATGATAATGAGTGCATCTATTAGAATCTTGATGGCCTTGGGCACATTAGTGATACTTTCACGGACTAAATCATACGCGCCATAAAAAGCTAAACAAAAGAATTGTTTGATCAAGGCATAATTGTTTCTGTTGAGTCCTGCCAAAATGCTAATAGACTCTTGCGCATTTGCGCCACCACATCTTAAATAATTAAATACGGCGGCCTTTAATAGATTGTTTGACATCACGCCATACAAAGCATTCGCTAATATATTGAGATTGGCATTAGCATGTTGTCTATCTCGATAATACGCTTCTATTTTGGTATGGATTAAATCAATATTACTAAAGTCAGGCATCGCTAAAAGATGCTTGCTTAATATTTGAATATCTGAGAACACGGCAGTCAGACCACCGCCAGTTAATGGGTGGCGCATATTTAAGGCATCACCTAACATAACCGCACCTTTACGAATAATCGGCTTGGCGGCCATATAATGATTGGGCATGACTTTAAAACCGCCCACATCCATTGCTTGCTGATAACTTTTAAGCATGGAAGCCGGAATAAAGGGCGTTACATTGCTGTCTAAATGCTTTTGTAACAAAGCCTTCCTAGGTAATTGATCACCTGGATAATCAACTAACAATCTCACTTCAGTCGATGAAATGGGATAACAGATAAAAGGCGTAGGGCCAGATAAGAACACATGCCCATGCTTGGGGAAGGGCATGTCACAATCTTTTAAAATAACCCCGATAAAATACGAGGTGACCGACTTCTCATTATTACTGAGGCTTTCTCTAAAGTTTGAGAAAAATCCATCACTGGTGATAGTTAAAGGCGCATAAATAGATTTGATCTCTGAGGTGTGTTCTTCTCGATAATTCACGCCGATTATTTCATGGCGATCATTCTCTAATAACTGCAAGGCTTTACCGTGTACCTGAGTTACTGTGTTATTTTGTAGTGCCGAAGCTCTGATATTTTGGAGAAACAAACCATTGTGTAAGCCCATACCTTTGTGAGGCAAGGGGTACGGAATAGTGGTTTTTTGATCGCCATGCAATAAGGCATAGCCTTCTACCGCTTGACCATCAAAGCCTTCAAGTAGATGACCTAGTTGCATTTCTTTTAGGGAGGCGACTGCTCCGGGTTGGAGTAATTCACCTACGATGCGCTTCTTTTCCTTAAAGCACTGATCGATGAGTGCAATTCTAATACCTTTAGGGGCTAGGTAAGCGGCGATAGTCGCGCCCGCCATACCTGCCCCGATAATACATATATCAAATTCTGCTTTCATATTGAGCTATTCACTACAAATACTTTAAATTGCGTTAGTTTTATCATCATCCTTGCATAGTCACCTTATAGTAACGATTCAGAACCCAAATTGGAAATATATTTCTATAATTAGCGTAAGTTATCATGCAGTTGTAATTAAAAACCCCTGAAATATTTTCCTGCTCCCAATCACCGTCTGCCGTTTGTCTACTTTGAAGAAAATTTATGCCTGCATTAATCACTGTGATATCTACTTCCTTTATAAGCATTAAGGCTAATAACGCCCAAGCGGTATTAACCACTTGTGATGTAACAGCCTCAGTATAAACTAACTTTGAGCAAGATTTAAATGTCTCGCCCCATCCACCATCAATTTTTTGTTTGCCCAGTAAAAATACCGCCGCTTTTTGCAGGCTCTCAGCTAGAGTAACATCATTATAATAGCCTTTTGCTTTTGCTTTGCTTAAGGCTTCTACTGCAAACCATGTAGCATAAGTAAAACAAACCGCCCAGCCGCCATACCAAGAGCCATCTTGTCTTTGTTTTTTAAGTATAAACGCTAAACCCGTACTAATTGATTGTTTAAGTTCAGCCGTTTTATAGTCTGGGTAAGTCTGTTGAATTTCTATTAAGGAGATAACACATGCCGCCGTGCATTCCGTCCATGAATAATCTATCATAATATCGGCAAATACTTCAGACGGATTAAGCTTTTCTAACCATTTAGGTGCCCTAGATAACTCATAAGTTGCCCAGCCACCGTCTTTATTTTGATACGATAAAATAATATCTACTGCTTGCTGTAATCGAGATTCTTCAATTGTGGGTTTAACCAAGCCAGATTCATGAATTGCCAAACTAGCACTTAGACCTTCTGCAGTACAATCGGCCACCGGCCAGCCATTCTCCGCAGTTGAAAACGGCCAACTACCGATCATAGGATGCCTAAAGAACTCAGCATGGGTTGGGTGCTCTGCTTTGATTTGCGAATGATCAATAAATTGATAGGCTTTTTGCACGATGCCTGGGAATAACAAGCCCAAATCACTTTCTAAAATAGCGCGGGCTGAAAAGGCGGTATCCCAAAGCTGAGAGCCGTTATAGCCACTCATTTTCATGCCATCTTCTGCCACCCATAGATAATCAAACCAACGTGCGACATGCTGTTTAAATTGTTCAGACTCTGCCCCATAAGCCTGCCAAATACAAATCGAATTGATGACTTTATTTACGGGGCCAATATTAATGTAGTCAGTCTGTTGATCTTCGGCATTTAAATAGCGCAGGATGTAGTTCGTGGCTTTTTTACGTAACCAGGTAGAACGGATCTTTTCGTAACTATTGGTGAATAAATTCATCCACTTTAATATCGGTGATAAGACGGTATAAGAGTCTTTAGCACAGACTTTATTACGTTGCTGAGGCCAATTTATCTCTGCATAGTTTTCGCTGTAAATCTCGGTTCTTAGAGATAATATCAACGGGTTTTCGGGCATTTTAATGCGTTGGGCGTAGCAATAAGCCATTGGCAGATAGACCATACGACTGTGGCACCAATATCGCCAAGGATGGATTGGTAGCCATTTCGGAAATAACCACATCTCAGGAAACAGACTATTGAAGCCTTGCCAGTCATATAGATTCAAGATAGATAAATAAAACTTACCCCAAGACGGAATACCTGCTGCACCGCCATTGGTTTTTATCCACTCTCTGGCTTTAACGAGAGCGGGTTCTTCTTTATCCACGCCTAATAGCCTTAAGGACACATATTGCATCACTGTGCCAAACATCGTGGATTCACCCTCAATATGCATCCCCCAGCCGGCGTCAGCATTTTGATGATTAAACAAGTAGAGCTTCATCATCTCTTGATGGGCTTTTGGAAAAGGCGTGCTGGTTACATAAGAGGCAATTAATAGGCCGGGTAATAAAAATAAAGGCCCTCCATAATCTCCCGCCCAATGCCCATCTGCACTTTGTAAACTAGCAAAGTAGTTGATACCTTTAATAATCGAATCGGCAAGTTTTTGCTGGTCAGGGTTAGTTAATACGGGAGCTTCGCCCGAAAAAGGCTGAAAGTTACTCTCTAGAGCAGCCGATCTGAAAACCTTATCACCTGAATTAGGATTGACTTGTTTATCAAACTTAAAATCTTCCGCTGCGAGGCGTATTTCTTGTTCAGAGATGTTATCTGCATTTTGAAGATGCCGATTGATGTCGTTTGACATAGGCTTAAAAGCCCAAATATGCCGACCTTGTTCAGTCAGTAATTGCCAGTTTTTCCAACTTGGTTTCACATTCAGCATTGTTATTATCAGATCACCTTAGCTATGAGTAATGGGTTTATCGATTAAACAAGGCAATACGCACCATCGCTAGAAAGCCTTTCAATTTCTTTAACAAACTAGGCTGAGGGCGCAAGCGTTCATGGCCGGGCAATAATTGACCTTTCGCTAATTTACCAATTTTTGTTTTTACGGCTGGATCTAACTTGCCGTCCCCCGCTAATTCAAAGAAGAGGGCTTTAACGTTACCTAAATCAAAGAAATCGCGTTGCCATTCCCATTTATAGTTCCCACCGTAGCGAAACCAAGAACCACCGATACCCTCAACTTGATAATGTGTACCGTCTTCGCGCACGGCGGGTGAAACCTGTGTCCACAAGCCAATGACTTCCCCCTGCTTTTCATCAATCAAGATGCGATGATAAGGGTAACGCCATTCTTCAAAGCCTTCCATTTGCACACCTAGCGCCCACTCTTCAATCTCTTTACGACTACGCGCTACAAACTCTTCATTGGGGCCGATATTCCAACGGTATTCAGCATCGTCCGTATACATTGCACCTAAGTATTTAGGCCAATTGCCTTCCTTTTCTGCATCTCGGTTAGCCTGTAGCCAACGTTCTACCATTTCTTCAAGTTCTGCGCGCGGATATGCAGCCATTATGTATCTCTATTGCGGGTTTGTAGTTTTAATAAGAATTGCTTTGGTAGGGCAATATTTTTCAGCGAGTCGAGCCTTTTCTAAGACATCTATACTCGGATTATCTTGTAGTACGGTCACATTACCCTCTTCATCTACATGAAAAAGATCAGGTGCTTCTGTCATGCAAGTAGCATGACCTTGGCATAATTCTCTATCCAAATGGATTTGGAAGTTTGTGGGTTCTACAAATACTTCTGATGTTGTGTTAGAAGTAGTATTAATCTCTTCTGTGCTTGTCAGAATGTTTTTTCGCTTTACATAACGTACTCGACAAGGTGATATAGGTTGCACCACCATTTGGGTAAAATCATCTTGATAATGATCTTTTTCATTTACCAATTCAAAGGTATAGCGTCTTAAAAGAATACTAAAGATAGCTTTTAACTGTAGCATGGCAAAAGCGTTACCCGTACACTTATGTTTGCCGCCACCAAAAGCTATCCAACTAAAGGGCTTTGCATCTTCTTGACGCGCTTCTGAATAGCGTTCTAAATCAAACTTCTCTGGGTCAGGAAATATTTCTGCAATACGATGCGAGACTCGTGGCGAAGTGCACACATACTTACCGGCTTTAACCGTATAACCTTTAAAGTGAAAATCCTGCATGACTTTTCGGATTAAAAAGATTAATGGTGGATGTAGGCGTAAGACTTCTTTAACAACGTTCTCAAGTACCGGAATTTCCCGTAACGATTGAAAAGTGACTTCGCCATCGAAGCCGAACAATTGATCTAATTCTGTTAATACTAATTCTAATTGCTCTGGTCTTCTAGCTAGTTCTAATAAAGTCCAAGCGGCTGTACCTGCAGTTGTATGATGACCCGCAAATATAGTCCCTATCAACATGCCTGTAATTTCATGAGGCGATAGCGATGATCCATCATCGTATTTTGATTCAATTAATAACTGAAAAGCGTCTTCACTTTTTTCGGCCTTCAGAGCTCTTTTAGCAATGATACCTGTTACTAACTCTTGTAAACGCGCTCGGGCTTTATCTCGACGTCGAAAGACCGGGAGTGGTAAATTCGGAAATACAAAG
>CAIQNQ010000096.1 GCA_903873165.1 uncultured Methylococcaceae bacterium
CACTTAGCCAGTGACGCTACCTATCTGGAATACATGCAAATCGTCAAATACCGACTCATTCCTTTTGTGTTTTAACAGGCTAAGAAGAAGACCGGCTAGATTATAGATATCAGTAATTTTTAAGCAAAAAAAACCCCCTGAAGCGAAACCGCAAAAGAGGGTTGAAAATTCAAGCAGAGCATTTATGAGGAGGAACTGCTTGGAGGTATAACACCAGGAGGTAGTTAACTGGTAAAACTTAGCTGTTTGTATTAACTCGCGTTACAATATTGCTATAAATGGTCGCTGTGGCAAAAAATACAGTCGCAATAATAAATTGCCCAGAGATGAAACTCACTATGCCCGCAATAAAGATTAAGCCAATAACGATATATTTATTTAGATTATTCATTAGTTTAATCCTGTAATTAAGTTTGAAATTTTTTAAAACCGCTGAAGTGGAAATCAATAAATTTACTTACGCTCTTACATGGGTACTACTATACAGGGATATTTTTCGTATACAATATAGCAAATACTAAATAAATTGTTTCTAATTTAGAAATTATAACTAAAGTCAAGCGTTTTATTGACGAAAACCATAAAAACGACATAATGTCTCTATCCCAGATTAATGAGATTCAACAATGGATAAATTAACCAGCATGAATGTTTTCGTGCGTGTCGCTAGGTCAGGAAGTTTTGCAGGTGGCGCTAAAGACTTAGGTATTTCTAGAGCGATGGCTACGAAGCACATTATGCAACTAGAAGGCACTTTAGGCACTCGCTTAATTAACAGAACCACTCGCAGTTTGAGCTTAACGGACGTAGGCGCGTCTTATCTTGAACGTTGCCAACAAGTTTTATTAGATGTCGATGAAATGGAAGCCGCAATTACACATTTACAAACTGAACCGCGTGGACTATTAAAGATTAGTGCCCCCCCTGCCATTGGCGCCACGCATATTGCGAGAGCCGTTGCAGAGTTTTTAAAAATCCACAAAGATTTAACAGTAGAAATGGTTCTGCAAGGCAGCCCTGGTGATTTAATCGATGAGGGAATTGATGTCGCCATTTTTCTAGGCGCTCTGGATGATACCAGTATGGTCGCTCGAAAATTAGCCAGTTCATCTCTAGTCATTTGCGCGTCTCCAGAATACATAGAGCGATATGGCGCCCCTAAAACGCCTGAAGATTTAACATCTCATAGTTGTTTGATCAACTGGGCTATTTCTCCACGTAATAAATGGCAATTTAAAACGGAAACTGGCCTAAAAATAATAACTGTAACTGGAAGAATGCAAACCAATGCGGCTCACCCTATCAGAATTGCTGCCATTAACAGTCTAGGCATTGTGATGCTACCTACTTACATTGTTGGTAAAGATATTGAAAATGGTACACTTAAAGTCATTCTTGAAGATTATCCTTTACCCCCTTTAGATATTCATGCGGTTTATCCACATAGAAAATATTTATCTGCAAAAGTAAAAGCTTTCATGGACTTTTTACAAGTTTGGTTAGAACACAGGGTGAGTATGCCTGGCACTGAATAATGATATCTGCTGACCAGCATTGGGACATCATTTATAATAAAGCATCATTGAATATCAAGGCTTGCGTGCAAAAAATCGACCTAGATAACTTTACAGAAATGGCTTTTGATGTCATTGTTGTGAGTCGTTTTCTTGACCGCAGGCTGTCTAATGCGATAATAGACGCACTTAAACCGAATGGATTGCTTTTTTATCAGACTTTTACCAAAGAAAAAACCATTCAGACCTCTCCAAATAATCCCGATTATCTGTTGAATCGTAACGAACTTTTAACATTATTCTCGTCATTACAGGTTATTTTATACAGAGAAAATGGTTTAGTTGGCCTGCAAAGCATAGGCTTAAGAAACCAAGTGCAATTTATCGGCCAAAAAACCCAATAATTAAATACTATGATAGAAGATTTAACACCAGTACAAGCCTACGAATTACTACAACACAATAAGGCAAGTATTTTAGTAGATGTTCGCACAAAAATTGAACACAGCTTTGTAGGCCATCCCCTTGGAGCCATTCATATTCCTTGGAAAGAATTCCCTACAATGCAAGTTAATGAGAACTTTATTAAAGATGTGGAAAAAATAGCGCCAGATAAAACTGCACCTATTTTATTGCTCTGCCGAAGTGGACAACGTTCACTAGACGCAGCAAAAGCACTCGAAAATATAGGGTACAAACACCTTGTCAATATTATCGATGGTTTTGAGGGCCCCTTAGACGGCTCTAAACACAGAGGTAATTTAGGAGGTTGGCGCTTCAATAATTTGCCTTGGCAACAAAGCTAATACCCATTAAACCCATTACGAACACTATTAATCAGGCTAGATAAACACCTACCCTTTACCCATTTTAAACTATTAGAGTACCCAAAAAGTGATTGAAAAATTAAGAAACATCGCCATTATCGCCCACGTTGACCATGGTAAGACGACCCTTGTTGATAAGTTATTGCAACAATCAGGTACATTTGCATCACATGCCAAAGTCACTGAACGTATTATGGACTCCAACGATATCGAAAAAGAGCGTGGTATCACTATTCTTGCAAAAAATACTGCACTAGACTGGAACGGTTACCACATCAATATCGTTGACACCCCAGGCCATGCTGATTTTGGTGGAGAAGTAGAACGCGTATTATCGATGGTTGACTGTGTATTACTTTTGGTTGATGCGGTTGATGGCCCAATGCCTCAAACCCGTTTTGTGACTCAAAAAGCGTTTGCTTTAGGTTTAAAACCGATTGTTGTTATCAACAAAATTGACCGTCCAGGTGCACGTCCTGATTGGGTTGTTGACCAAACTTTTGACTTATTCGATCGTTTAGGCGCTACTGATGAACAATTAGACTTCCCTATTGTTTATGCTTCAGCAATTAATGGTTATGCAGGTTTAGAGCACACGATTGATGGTGGAGATATGACACCATTATTTGAAACGATTGTTGCAAAAGTAAGTCCACCGCCTGTTGATGTTGATGGCCCCTTCCAAATGCAAGTATCTAGTTTAGATTACAACACTTATGTGGGCGTTATTGGAATTGGTCGTATTCAACGAGGTAGCATTAAACCTAACCAACCCCTAGTTGTTGTCAACCGCGAAGGCGTTGAGCGTAAAGCAAGAATGTTACAAATCTATGGTTTCCATGGCCTAGAGCGTGTAGAAGTTCAAGAAGCGCGTGCCGGTGATATTATCGCTTTCGCAGGTATCGAAAAATTAGAAATTTCTGATACGCTTTGCCATCCAGACACAGTAGAAGCGATGACGCCGTTATCAGTAGATGAGCCAACGGTAAGTATGACTTTTCAAGTAAACAACTCACCTTTCGCAGGTAAAGAAGGTAAATTTGTTACTACCCGTCAAATCCGCGATCGTTTAGATAAAGAATTACAACATAACGTAGCTTTACGTGTTGAAGACACGGCTGATCCAGATAAATTTCAAGTATCAGGCCGAGGCGAATTGCATTTATCAGTATTAATTGAAAACATGCGTCGTGAAGGTTTCGAAATGGGCGTATCACGTCCAGAAGTAATTCTTAAAGAAATTGATGGTAAAAAGTGCGAACCCTTCGAAATGGTGACTATTGAGGTAGAAGAAGAACACCAAGGTAGCATCATGGAAAAATTAGGTGATCGTAAAGGTGACTTAACTAATATGGTTCCCGATGGTAAAGGTCGTATTCGTTTAGAATACATGATGCCATCACGGGGTTTAATCGGTTTCCAAACTGAGTTTATGACTGCTACTTCAGGTTCTGGTTTGTTGTACCATGTATTTGATCATTACGGTCCCATGAAAGCCGGTGATGTGGGTAGTAGATTGCGTGGGGTAATGATTTCTATGGTAGCAGGTAAAGCCGTTACTTACTCATTACATCCATTACAAGAACGTGGTGAATTGTTATTGGTTAATGGCGATGAAGTTTACGAAGGTATGCTAGTTGGCTTACATTCTCGTAGTAATGACCTTTGTGTTAACCCTTGTAAAGCAAAACAATTAACCAATATTCGTGCTTCGGGTACAGACGATACCTTAACCTTAGCGCGTATTCAAAAATTAACCTTAGAGCAAGCTTTAGAGTTTATTGCTGAAGACGAATTGGTTGAAGTAACGCCAAAATCTATCCGTTTACGTAAAAAATTATTAACTGAAAACGAACGCAAAAGAGCATCAAAAGGTTAATATTTAGTTTGGAAAAATGGACGAGCTTTCGTCCATTTTTTTATTAATAAATTGCGCACAAATTGCTTGTTCGCCTATTTTATTTTAAATATCATGATTCAACGCATAACAGAAGTCGAGCGTAACACCCTCGAAACTCAAATTAAAATCAAACTCAATTTGGATGGCACAGGAAAGGCAGTGTTTGTCACTGGCGTGCCGTTTCTTGATCACATGCTAGACCAAATCGCTAGACACGGCTTGATCGATATGGATGTTCACGCGGTGGGTGACTTACAAATTGATGCCCATCATACCGTTGAAGACATTGGTATCACGCTAGGTCAAGCATTTGCCCAAGCGATTGGCGATAAACGCGGCATCTATCGATATGGACATGCTTATGTGCCATTAGATGAGGCTTTATCCAGAGTCGTGATTGACTTCTCAGGACGTCCTGGATTGTTTTACGAGGTAAAATACCCTAAGGCTATGATTGGTAGTTTTGATGTTGACTTATTTAGAGAGTTTTTCCAAGGCTTTGTTAATCACGCTGGCGTCACCTTACATATTGATAACCTAAAAGGTGTTAATGCGCATCATGTTGCAGAAACTATCTTTAAAGCATTCGGTCGGGCCATCCGCATGGCGATTACCGCAGACACCCGAATGGCGGGTATAATGCCCTCCACAAAAGGTAGCTTGTAGCCAAAAACTTAACTTTTTAACTATTTATGTCATCTGTCGCTGTTATTGATTACGGAATGGGTAATTTGCATTCAATTGCAAAGGCCTTACAACATGCCACACCCGATGTCGATGTACAAATTTTATCTGATCCCGAACTTATTCTAAAAGCAGATAGAGTTGTTTTTCCGGGAGTTGGTGCCATGAGAGACTGCATGGAAGCACTTAATCAAACGGGTTTAACTGAAGTGATTAAAGCATCCGCAAAAACAAAACCCTTTTTAGGGATTTGTTTAGGCATGCAAGCATTACTCACGGATAGTGAAGAAAACGATACGATACCTGCGCTAAATATCTTACCAGGGCATGTCGTGCATTTTCCTGAAGCTTTAAAAGACGCCGAAGGCAATAGCCTTAAGATTCCCCACATGGGTTGGAATCAAGTGCATTATGCACAGCACCCCTTATGGGACAAAATTCCTCAAGATAGTCGTTTCTATTTTGTACACAGCTATTATGCCGTACCTGATGATAACGCAATAATCGCTGCCACCACAGATTACCCAGATACGTTTGCGTGCGCCTTAGCGCAAGATAATGTATTTGCTGTACAATTTCATCCAGAAAAAAGTCAGGCGGTCGGTTTGCAACTGCTGAATAACTTTTTGCATTGGAATGGCCAAGTTTAATCTATACCCCTTTTAAGGATTCAAATTCTATGTTGTTAATACCCGCTATCGATTTAAAAGAAGGAAAATGTGTACGCTTACGTCAAGGACGTATGGACGATGACACAGTCTTCTCTGATGATCCTGTAGCTGTCGCTGGTCGCTGGGTTGCGGCTGGTGCTAAAAGAATTCACTTAGTTGATTTAGATGGTGCTTTTGCTGGAAAACCCGTAAATGCGGATGTTATTCACGCGATTGTGGAAGCGTATCCTAATGTACCTGTCCAAATCGGTGGTGGTATTCGTGATGAAGAAACGATTCAAGCCTACCTAAATGCCGGTGTTGAATTCGTCATTATTGGCACTAAAGCCGTTAACGAACCGCATTTTGTTAGAGATATGGCTCTTGAGTATCCACGCCGTATTATTGTCGGTCTGGATGCTAAAGACGGTAAAGTCGCTATTGATGGCTGGTCAAAATTATCTAAACATGACGTAATCGATTTAGCGCAACACTTTGAAGCGGATGGCGTAGAAGCGATTATTTATACCGATATTTCCAGAGATGGCATGATGCAAGGTGTCAATGTTGAAGCAACCGCTCGCTTAGCACGTGCTATTAAAATCCCCGTAATTGCATCAGGTGGCATTACGAATATTGAAGATATCAGAGCCTTGGGTGCTGTAGCACATGAAGGCATTATGGGCGCCATTACTGGACGCGCCATTTATGAAGGCACTCTGGACTTTGCTGAGGCCGAAAAATTAGCTGAATCCTTTAATACCCTATGAGCCTAGCCAAACGCATCATTCCTTGCCTAGATGTCGCCAATGGTCGCGTCGTTAAAGGCGTGCAATTTGTGGACATACGTGACGCGGGTGATCCTGTAGAAGTCGCTAGACGCTATGATCGTGAAGGCGCTGACGAAATTACTTTTTTAGACATTACTGCCACCCATGACAACCGCGACACAATGGCGCATGTGGTTGAACAAGTGGCTAGTGAAGTTTTTATTCCGCTAACGGTCGGTGGTGGTATTAAAACCTTAGAAGATATTCGCCGCATGTTAAATGCTGGGGCCGATAAAGTAGGGATTAATAGCGCGGCAGTATTTAATCCAGAATTCGTTCGCGAAGCCGCGCAACGCTTTGGCTCACAATGTATTGTCGTAGCTATTGATGCCAAAAAAGTCAGCCAAGTTGGTGAACCAGAACGCTGGGAAATATTTACCCACGGTGGTCGCAAAGCCACAGGCATTGACGCCATTGAGTGGGCTAAAAAAATGGTTAATTACGGTGCAGGGGAAATTCTACTAACCAGTATGGATAGAGACGGCACCCGAGAAGGCTTTGACTTATCTTTAACACGCACTATTAGTGAAAGCGTAAGCGTACCGGTGATAGCATCAGGTGGCGTGGGTAATTTAGAGCATTTAGCAGAAGGCGTTATTCAAGGCAAAGCCGATGCCGTATTAGCGGCGAGCATCTTTCACTTTGCTGAATATTCTATCCAAGAAGCCAAAGCCCACATGGCGTCACGCGGCATAGAAATGCGTTTATGAGCGATACTTGGCTAGATGAAATTAAGTGGACAGAAGAGGGTCTGTGTCCTGCCATTGCCCAACACGCGGAAAGCGGCAAAATTCTGATGTTTGCGTGGATGAATCGCGAATCTTTAGCCCTAACGGCAGCAGAAGGTTACGCAGTTTATTGGACTAGATCACGCAAGCGCTTATGGCGTAAGGGTGAAGAATCTGGGCATCGACAAAAAGTCCTTGATATCTATATTGATTGCGATGAAGACGTTATCATATTAAAAATTGAACAAGAAGGCGGTATTGCTTGTCATACTGGGCGTGAAAGCTGTTTTTATCGGCGCTTAGTTAATCAAGAATGGCAAGTGACAGAACCTGTTTTAAAAGACCCTCAGCAAATTTATAAAAAACATGAGTAATGTACTACAACAATTAGCCGAAATACTGGAACAACGTAAGCTAGAATCTGCTGATAAATCTTATGTCGCTAGTTTGTATGCTAAAGGCACCAATGCTATTTTAAAGAAGATTGGCGAAGAAGCCGCAGAAACTATCATTGCGGCCAAAGACGGCGACAAACACCAAATTATTTATGAAACAGCTGACTTATGGTTTCACTGCATGGTTTTATTGGCAGAACAAAACTTAAGTCCTGATGATGTGTTAAATGAACTACAACGACGCTTTGGCTTATCAGGTCTGGATGAAAAAGCACAACGCACTCAAAAATAATAGGAGCAAACAATGGGCATTGGCATCAAAGAATTATTAGTTATTTTAGTGATTGTTATCGTCGTGTTTGGCACTAAAAAACTACGCAATATTGGCTCAGACTTGGGTGGCGCTATTAAAAACTTTCGCTCAGCGGTAAAAGAAGGCGAAGCGGATGGCAAACCAGCAGAAAAGGACGAAGAAACCTTAGACGGTGAAGTGACGTCTAAAACCAACGAAAAAGTCTAACATGTTTGAAATAGGTTTTTCCGAATTGGTCATGATCGGCCTGGTCAGCTTAATAGTGATCGGGCCAGAACGCTTACCAAAGGTTGCCCGAATGGTAGGATTTTGGATAGGAAAATCCCGGGCGATGATGGCCAATGTTAAAGCCGAAATACAATACGAATTACACGAAGAAGAACTCCGCCAACTGTTAAACGAACAAGTCAATTTAACAGAACTCAACGCTACCTTAACTGAAACGCTTGAATCGACACAAACACTATCAAACTCACTCGTAGAATCATTAGAAGACACTCAGAAAGACCTCAAACAGTTAGATGAACACAAATAAAATCGAAGAGGCCGCACTACCCTTTATCAGTCATTTAATCGAATTACGCACCCGATTATTAAAAATCGTGGTCTGCGTGATTGTCATCTTTCTGGCACTCTCCGCTTACGCCAACGATATATACAGTTTTTTAGCTGGCCCCTTACTAAAGCACATGCCGCAAAATAGCACTATGATTGCTATTGACGTGGCCTCCCCCTTTTTTACACCGTTTAAATTAGCCTTAGTGCTCGCTGTTTTTATTTCTGTTCCGGTCATTCTGTACCAGTTTTGGGCTTTTGTAGCCCCTGGACTTTATAAACACGAAAGACGCATGGTGTTTCCGTTACTAATTGCCAGCACGTTTCTGTTTTATTTAGGCGTCGTGTTTGCGTACTTCGTGGTGTTTCCATTAATTTTTGGATTTTTAACCACAGCAGCTCCAGAAGGCGTTGCGGTCATGACCGACATTACCAAATATTTGGACTTTGTCTTAACCTTATTTTTCGCTTTTGGAATTTGCTTTGAAGTCCCTATCTTTACGATCGTCATGGTGTGGACCGGCTTAATTACCCCAGCCAGTCTTGCCGAAAAGCGGCCTTATGTGATTGTAGGGGCTTTTGTGATTGGTGCTTTTTTAACCCCCCCTGATGCTATTTCTCAAACTTTATTAGCCGTGCCCATGTGGATGTTGTTTGAAATCGGCTTATTATTTTCTAAACTCTTTGTTCCTAAGACCGATGCTGATATGGATGAAGACGACAAGCTACCAGTCAAATTAGATGAGTAGTAAAGTGGATCCGATTGTCCATATAATTCATGCTTTGATAGTAGATGGCACAATTTCTGGCGGCATGATACCCAAAACTAAGTGTGCAACCGATGCCTTAATTCGCCTAAACCCAGTTCGGTGTCATTGCAAATGTACACCCGCCAACCCATACAGCGCACGGTGTTTTCGTAGGCTGTGGCATCGCAAGAAGTGCTGACTGTCACGGTTACCACCGTCACCTCATGCGCGGGACGCATGAG
>CAIQNQ010000097.1 GCA_903873165.1 uncultured Methylococcaceae bacterium
ATGAGCGATTTTTAAATATCGGAGTAAGTAGAAAGGCCAGAGAAGGTAGAATACTCATTCTGAGAAAGCATCCGCACCCAAACTGACCATGAACGAAATGATAGCAATATTAAGCACGCTGAGTCCACACTTAACAGGGCGCACCCTGCGGAAGCTATTGGACAGTGCAACGATTTTTTAAAGAGAAAATAGATTGATCGATGCTACTGCAGAAAACTAAAGGTGTCTGGTTGCTGATTGGTAGGGAAAGAAACATACGGGCTGGGGAAAATGTCAAAGCCCTATCAAGTTAAACAAGTCCGCCAAATCATTTTGAAATATAACTTAGGAAACGTAGATGTTGACGAATAAATATGAACTTATTATTTACTGGAGTCAGGATGATGACTGTTTTTTAGTTGAAGTCCCTGAGCTTTCAGGTTGCATGGCAGATGGTAAAACCTATACAGAAGCGGTTTTAAACGCTGAAAAAATCATTGCTGAATGGATTGAAACCGCACAAATGCTAGGGCGCAACATTCCAGAGCCACGCGGTAAATTAATGTACGCCTAACGGAATTAAAAACATGGAAAAACTAAATCTGCACAGCCCCGATTTTACCCAAGCCAACATCGAAAAACTGACTGAACTGTTTCCTAACTGCGTAACAGAAACCCGTGCGGCTGATGGCACTCTTAAGAAAGCCATTGATTTTGACCTGCTAAAACAAGAGCTATCCACTTCAATTGTAGAAGACCCACAAGAACGGTATCAGCTCAACTGGCCGGGCAAGCGTGAAGCCTTGTTAACCGCCAATGCCCCGATTGCCAAGACACTAAGACCCTGCCGTGCAGGAAGTGTCGATTTTAATACCACTCAAAATCTGTATATCGAAGGCGATAACCTGGATGCTTTGAAGCTGTTGTAGGAAACCTATCTGGGCAAGGTGAAGATGATTTACATTGATCCGCCTTAGACGGTGGCAACCGCAAGTTTATCATGGTGCAACTTCCCGAAGCTTGTGATCCTAAAAGTGAAGCCTACAAAGCAGGCTATCAAACCATTGCTGAAATCGGCAAAGAACGCATTCGTCGTGCCGGTCAGAAAGTTAAGGCTTCTGTAGGAGAGGCTTTAGCCTCGAATAGCGGTGCTAATAAAACCATGGCCGCTAAAATAGAACCTGCTGTCGCGGCTGACGCCGCTCCCACAGACACTTCAACGGCTCATTCGACTAAGACTATCGACATTGGCTTTCGAGTCTTAAAAGTCGATAGTTCCAACATGAAAGATGTCTACTACACGCCCGATAAATTAATGCAGGGGGATCTGGAGCAATTTACCGATAACATCTTAGACGACCGTACCCCTGAAGATTTATTATTCCAAGTGCTACTCGATTGGGGTGTGGATTTAACCCTAAACTTAAATTTAAAAAACAAGCGTATCAAACCAATGCCGTCGAAGCCGTAGCCAATTGCTTTGCGGGGCAACCGTTAAGCACCGGCTTTAAATATGATATTGATCCGGGTTTGGTTAAATCAGGTCAAGTTCTCGGTGCCAAAACCGGTTGTGCCATCAATAATGAAAAAAGTCGGGGGAATTCTTATAGGGCTGTGAATAATTACCCTTTAAGCGGCCTAGTGATGCCGATGCCGGTAAATGGGTAACAGAGAGTTACTTTGAAACGGACTGGCTGGACAAGGATACAGACCGTGCCGAATTACCAGTGGTACTGGACTTAGTCGGCCTTTATGAACACTTGCTAAGACCCTTGATGCCGCTTCCACCCAGAGCCGGTGAAAGCCTTAAAACCCAAGTCGAGTGCTTAAGCTTATTGCGTACCAAGCAAAACGAATACCGTAAACTGGAAAGCCGCTTAAACAATGAAAAACAATTTAACCGCAAAGTTGAATTGAATGCACAGCTTAGAGTATTGCAAGCGGCGTTGGAAAAATTAAAAAGTGTAGCATGAAATTAGGATCTGTAAAAATAACAAATTTGTTATAATAGCACGATGAACTATACCATAAGCTACTACAACGAACGGATTAGGCAACAGGTCATGTTATTACCGCCCGGTATATTGGCTGACTACATCCACTTGACTGACTTGATTCAACATCATGGTGCAGACTTATGGATGCCGCATTCACGGGCGATGGGCGACGGTTTGTTTGAACTACGACCTAAAGGCCCGGAAGGCATTGGTCGGGTATTTTACTGCATGCAGTTGGGCGGCTCCGTAGTGATCTTGCACAGCTTTATCAAAAAAACCAATGCAACGCCGGTTGCTGATTTAAAACTTGCTCGAAAACGACTTAAAGAGGTTAAAAATGGCTAACGACACTTATCAACCAGTTCCCCATGATGCGGCATTCCGTAAGCAACTATTGTCAAATCCTGACGTGCAAGCGGCTTTTGATGTGGGTGCCATTGAATACACCATACTCGACGAAATGCTCAACGCACGCAAAGAAGCGGGACTCACTCAGGCGCAAGTCGCCGAACGCATGGGAACCCAAGCGCCAGCGGTAGCAAGGCTGGAAAACTCACTAGCTTCCGGTAGGCATTCGCCGTCTATTGAGACCTTGCGAAAATATGCTAAAGCCTTAGGTAAACGCTTGGAAGTGCATTTGGTTTAAAAACCTCAAGAACCCACTATAAACCCTAACCTGCTAACTGCACCCAGGATTAAACAAGTCTCATGGAAAAACTAAATCTGCACAGCCCCGATTTTACCCAAGCCAACATCGAAATCTTTATATTTCGAGGCTTTATCCCAGGGAGCTTCGCTACTGGGTGGAATAGAACTGTTTTTGGAATTTTGACTTAACCGTTCCCTTGCTTCTTTAAGATCGTTGAGTAACGTAATCGATAAACTTTTGACAGTCGTTTCCGAGAGAGTTTTGATTCTCTCTTCATCAATTTGTCGTAAATCGTGATCGCTCAGTTTCATTGCTTAAG
>CAIQNQ010000098.1 GCA_903873165.1 uncultured Methylococcaceae bacterium
AGCGGGGCGGTGTTAATCAAAAATATGGGATTGATCCATTAAGTCACTTTAATCTACTGTACACTTTTGGTCGACAGATGATGTTGAATGGTAAGCCTTATCGGCCCCATCATGCTATTTTAGCTGAAGTCCATCGAGCAAGGTATTCAATTAAGCTATGTCTATTTTTGATGGGTGATCTTTTAGGTGAGCATCATGATAGCGTGGTTGATGCGTTGATTCAGGCAAAGAACCGCGGAGTTGATGTCCATATTCTGTTTAATGGCCATTTGGCAAGGCAAGGAAAAATAGGCGTTGAGCGCCCTATGTCTGAGGAATTAGAACGACCATTATTGCCTTCAATTCAACATCTAAAGAATTCAGGGATTAGAGTCGGTTTGGTTTATGGACAAGATGATCATCCCGTGCCTTATTCTCCTATTCATTCAAAATATTGTATTGTTGATGAAAGAGTCGTTTTAGAGGGGAGTTTTAACTGGTATAACACCTCGGTTTTTTCTCATGATTTGCTAGTGATAGTAAATAATAACCAAGTTGCGCAACCCTATTTGTATGAGTTTCAACAGATACAGGATTCTTTTAGAGTTTATTACTAGATCTGATAAGTTATTATTAATAAATTAAAGACCTCAGCTTGAACAACATCCGATATAGTCTCTCCTTTACCTCGGCAACGCTTTTGTATCGTGAATCGATTACTGTAGCGGAATTGTTTTTTGAGCTTAAGGACTGGAG
Organism: uncultured Methylococcaceae bacterium; assembly: GCA_903873165.1. Lineage (GTDB taxonomy): Bacteria > Pseudomonadota > Gammaproteobacteria > Methylococcales > Methylomonadaceae > Methylobacter_C. The sequence continues at coordinate 736 of CAIQNQ010000098.1, forward strand.
TAAAGTAAGAACGGCCGTTATTGCTGATAATTTGTTACAAGTACGTACTCAAAATACCTCGCAACGGTTTTGTAGTGAGATTACGTCCCGTTTAAAAAAATTAACGCTGCAAGAATTAGAATTGTTAGTGCAGGGTAACTCTCAGGAACAAGTTCATCTTTTATGGGTAGCGCTGTGTCGAAGGTACACTTTGATTGGTGATTTTGCCGTTGAAATAATTCGCGAGCGCTTTATCAGTCTTAAAGTAGATTTAAATACGGAAGACTTTGAAGCGTTTATTCATAAAAAGTCAGAGCGCCATGATGAACTTGCAACCATAAATCCCACAACCAGAAATAAATTACGCCAAGTGTTATTTAAAATATTGCGAGAGGCTGATTTAATAAGTGCAGATAATACTATTAATGCCGTATTATTAAGCCCACGTTTAGTACAAGTGATCGCCCAGCATCAGCGTCAAGATCTTTTATTCTTTCCTGTATTTGAGTCAGACCTACAAGGACTTTTAGTGTGACTTCTAGTATAAAATCAACCAATATTCAAGACCGTTTTGAGCACCTACTCACCGTACTTTCCGGCAGAAGATTTCTGCAAAAAGAAGGCTTAGGGAACGAAGTCCCTTTTTTTATCTGCCCATTTGACGCCACTATCGCGGTTGATATTAACAGATTACAAAAACAACTGATTAACCGTCTGGAACACTTGGGTATAAGCGTTTTAGAAATTAACCTTTATGACTTATCTATTGAGATATTAAAAGCACGAGGAATATGGGATCAGATACTTGAGATTGAAGCCACGGTATCCAAAGACCAATTAAAAGAATTACTGCAAGGGGTGCTGGACCCAGAAGAAAACTTAGTGCCTGCTATGGCTAAGCAGCTTAATAATACCGAATTTGATATCCTTTTCTTAACCGGAGTGGGTGAGATATTTCCGATTATTCGCTCGCATCATGTGCTTAATAACTTACAAAGTACCGCTAAAGAAAAACCGACCCTGATGTTTTTTCCCGGTTCTTACACGCATTCATTGGCTACGGGTGCCTCATTAGATCTTTTTGAAAGATTACATGACGACAAATATTACCGAGCCTTTAACATTTTTCATTGCGAAGCCTAAACGAGGACTACGTGGCAACACTTAAAAGTATATTTAAAAAGCCGGTTGATAGACCCATAGAAGGGGTTATTAAAGCCGATGACGAAGCCAGTCTTCGCCTCGAAATTGAAGAATACGTCTTAACCAATGAAGTAGAGCAACGCTTAGAATCTTTTTTAGATGCTTATAACAATTATGCCGGCGCTAACGGGGTTTGGATCTCGGGCTTTTTTGGTTCGGGTAAATCACATCTGTTAAAGATGTTAGCGATGTTACTGGAAAATCGTGAGATTGATAGCGTCATAGCTATTGATTTGTTTCTGCCCAAATGTGTTGAAAACGACATTCTTAGCGCTGATTTAAAACGTGCCGTTGCTATTCCGTCTAAAAGTATTCTATTTAATATAGATCAAAAAGCTGATGTTATCAGCAAGACCCAAATCGATGCTTTATTAGCGGTCTTTGTAAAAGTGTTTGATGAACGCTGTGGTTATTATGGCAAACAAGGGCACATAGCCCAATTTGAAAGAGAGCTGGATAGTCGTGGTCTGTATGAACCCTTTAAAATAGCTTATGAAGCAATAGCCGGAAAAACCTGGCATAAAGGCCGTCAAGAAGCTTTATTAGAAGGGCCGCGAATTGCCAAAGCCTATGCCCAAGTCACTGGTGATCCTGATGCAACGGCTTTAGGTATTTTAGATAAGTATAGAAGCCAATATAAAGTTTCAATTGAAGATTTTGCTGAGCAAGTTAAAGCTTATATTGATCAACAAGGCCCGACATTTAGACTTAATTTCTTTGTTGACGAAGTGGGGCAATACATCGCCGAAAACATCAAATTAATGACTAATTTGCAAACCATTGCCGAGAGTCTGGCGACCAAATGTAATGGTCGAGCTTGGGTGATTGTTACGGCTCAAGAAGATATGAACACCATTGTTGGTGAAATGACTCGGCAACAAGGCAACGATTTTACCAAGATTCAAGATCGTTTTAAAAATCGCATGAAGCTAACCAGTTCTGATGTCGCCGAAGTGATACAGAAACGCTTATTATTAAAAAATGATACCGGTGTCGCCTTATTATCAGAGGTCTATCATCAACAAGCGAACAACTTTAAAACCTTGTTTGATTTTGCCGATGGCTCACAAACTTATCGTAACTTTCAGGATCGTGAGCACTTTGTGCACAGTTATCCATTTATCCCATATCAGTTTGCTTTATTTCAAGCCGCAATTATTAACCTCTCGCATCATAATGCCTTTGAAGGTAGAAATAGCTCAGTGGGTGAACGTTCAATGTTGGGTGTATTTCAGCAAGTGGCTATTCAAATTGGTGATCATCAAACAGGCCAACTCGCAACCTTTGATTTAATGTTTGAAGGTATTCGCACAGCCTTAAAAACTAATGTGCAAAAAGCCATATTAAACGCAGAGCAACACTTAGACAGACCATTTGCTGTGCGGTTATTAAAAGCTCTTTTATTAGTTAAATACGTTAAAGAGTTTAAACCGACCTTACGTAATTTATGCGTATTAATGCTCGATAGTTTTGAGCAAGACCTACCCAAATTAAGAAAAGACGTAGAGGACGCACTTAATTTATTAGAACAGCAGACCTATATCCAACGGAATGGTGAGTTTTATGATTACCTGACCGATGAAGAAAAAGATGTTGAGCAAGAAATTAAAAATACTGAGGTTGATACCACTGAAGTTGCAGCTGAGCTAGAAAAGATCGTATTTGATTATGTCATTAAAGCCAGAAAAATTCGTTACGTTGATAATGGTCAAGATTATAGCTTTGCGAGAAAATTGGATGAGCGCTTACATGGGCGAGATTTTGAATTAAGCATTCATGTAGTCAGTCCTTTTCATGAGTTCTCTGATAACCAAACTTCTTTATTGATGCATTCTTTTGGCAGGGATGAATTGCTTGTGGTTATGCCACAAGATGAGCGCTTAGTGCGTGATATTCTGATGTATAAACGCACAGAAAAGTACATCAGACAAAATATCCAAATGACACAACAAGATGCCATTAAACGCATATTAACCGATAAGGGTTTTCAGAATCGTGAGCGCTATGCAGAGTTACAACAACGCGCACAAACGTTAATCTCAAAAGCTAAACTCTATGTGGCAGGTACAGAAATAGAAGTGGGTGGTGAAGATCCGCAAACTCGAATTGATCGAGGCTTCCATGAACTGATTACCCGTGCCTATCCCAACTTAAGAATGTTACGGGGCATTGTTTATACAGAAAACGATATCGCTAAATGCCTTAAAAATGCCAAAGAAGGCTTGTTTGCCAATGATGCCACTCCCTTATCCGAGGCAGAACAAGAGGTATTGGCTTTTATACATAGCAACAATCGTAGTGGTGTGCGAACCACTTTAAAAAGTCTATTAGAAAAGTTTGAGCGCAAACCGTATGGTTGGTATTACGCGGCAGTGCTTTGTACTTTAGCTAATGTATGCGCAAGAGGTAAAGTAGAAGTTAGAGCGGATGGCAATGTCTTAGAAGAAGATGAACTAGAACGAGCATTGCGCAACACCCGAGAGCAAGGTAATATCGTTTTAGAGCCACAAGTGGATTTTACTAGCTCGCAAGTGCGTAATCTTAAAGAGTTATATGAGGATTTATTTGACGCCCAGCCCCGCGCAAATGAGGCGAAAGCCTTAGGTAAAGAAACCGGTGAGGCGATACAAAACCTTAATGACCAACTTAAACCATTAGCGTCACAAATCGCACATTATCCATTTTTAAGTGCGTTAACGCCTGTGTTGGAACGTTTATCGACTATAGTGGGTAAACCTTATGCCTGGTATCTTACTGATTTTTTACGTTTAGAAGATGAGTTAGTAAACTTTAAAGAACAGGTAATTGATCCCGTTCGTAAGTTTATGAGCGGCCCACAAAAAACTCTTTTTGATAGTGCTAGGCAGTTTATACAAACTCAAGATGCAAACTTTTCTTATATAGACGGAGATGAGTCTGCACAAATTATTGCTGTGTTAGCGAGTTCGACTTGTTTTAAAAACAACCAAATGCAACAGGTTAAATCGCTGGTTGAATTGCTAGAGGTTAAAGTTAATTGTCAACTTGAGGCGGAAATTAACACCGCCAAAGCAAAGGTGACCGATTTACAAGCACGCTTGAGCAGTATGGCAGAGTTTACGGCCTTAACAACGGAGCAACAAGCCGAAGTTTTAAAACCCTTTGATGAGTTTATTGCCTTAATAGAGCGTCAAAAACTGATTGCGGTTATACGCGATACGGCAAGACGTTTTGAAGAAGTCGATTATCAACGCTTATTATCTAAAATAAGTACTTGGGCGCAGCCAGTACCT
>CAIQNQ010000099.1 GCA_903873165.1 uncultured Methylococcaceae bacterium
AGCGTTGGAGTACCGAATTCGACAAAAGCTCGAACAGCAGAAACAATCGTTTCCTAACCAACTCGGAAAAAAGACGGAAAAGCCAACTGCACGCTGGGTATTTCAGTATTTTACCGGCATCCATCTGTTGGTCTGCGACAATGTCCGAAGCATCGTACTGAACTGCAACGCTTTCCATCATCAACTGCTTAACTTACTCGGTGAGCGTTATGTTCTCTTATATGCTAATTCTGAATAGCAGGGGGTAACAGAAGCCGCCTGTAAAACCTTGGTCAAACAGCGTCTTTGTTGTTCAGGTATGCGTTGGAAGGTGCAGGGTGCAAAAGTGATCCTATCTTTGCGGGCATTAATTCAGACAAATGGTCGGTGGCAACAATTTTGGAATAAAATTGACCAATTCGGGTCTCAGTATTGTGCTTAGGGACATTTAATTAAATCAGAACCCATCCTGTGCCAGGTACATCGGGTTTGGCAAGTTTTGGTAAATTACTAAAATTTGGTACGACTATTTTGACTTTTTAATTGACATAATTAATCAGGCTGACGACTTTGGGTTGTCAGCCTGAGTTTTGGAGTAATAAGATGCCAACTGCATTTTCGACTATTTGTTTTACAAAGAGTGTAAAAGCTGCCCAGACCCGCTATGGCAGCCGCGAAAACAATCTCAGGTTAGAAGTTTCTGACGATCCAAAAAATCAACTAGAAGATTTTGAGAGCGAATTTATTGCCGCGCGGGATAGCTTTTATATGGCGACCATTTCAGAGAATGGCTGGCCTTATGTACAGCATCGAGGTGGCCCTGTGGGCTTTCTAAAAGTTTTAGATAGCCGTACTATAGGGTTTGCCGATTTTAGGGGTAATAGACAATATCTTAGTGTTGGCAACCTCACTGTGAATCCACGTACCTCGCTTATGCTGATGGATTATCCGAATCGTCGGCGCTTAAAGATATGGGGAACTACGCGCATTATTCATGAGCCTGATGAGCCAGATTTATTAGCGCAATTAGAAAGCCCAAACTATAAAGCAAGAGTTGAGCGCGGCATGATTATTAACATTGAAGCCATTGAGTGGAATTGTCCTCAGCACATCACGCCACGATATTCAGAAGCGGAAGTAGATCATGTCCTGCAACAGTTGCAAGAGGAGAATACTCGCTTACGAGCACAACTTTCTAAGTATCAATCAAGCATCGATTCTTAATGGTGTAAACCTTATAGGTCATTGCCTGTCACTGGCTAGTTATATAGGTTATTACGAGGGTTTTCGTGTTAATAGTTAAGTCTTAGTCGTTTGACAATCCGCTTTATTCAGATATTTTGTTTTGATAATAACAATACAATGGAGTTTTAAGATGACACGATATCATGGTTTGGGGATGTTAATTTTAATGTTGGTAGCCAGTAATGCAATGGCCTACGGTGGCGGAGATAATAGCCGAAGTGGTAGTGTTAATACCTGCACTAAGCCAAGGTTTACGGATTTTGTGCCAGCAGATAAATCAGAAGTAGCGCCTGGCACTAGTTTTTCTTTTAAGGCTTCTGGAAATACCCATCCTGAGACAATTAAAGTAACCGTTAAAGGTGTGCCTGCAATCATTGAAGTAGGCCCAAAAAGCCCAGGTATCAGTGTTTCTGTACATGGCACGCTGCCCGCTGAATTAAAAGATACTTACGCCAAAATTCTTGTCGAGGCACAAAGTAATTGTAAGGGTAGTGGTAGTTGGTTAGTAAAAATAACGCAATAACTAAACAATCTTAGTTTAGGTTAATCTGGTTTTAACCAGTTTCTTTTCTAAGCCAATAAAGACATTATTTGAAAGCAAGGAGGGATACAACGATAGCATAATTACTGGAAACCAACGTAGATGCATGGTGAGTAATAATCCCAAGTGAAATAATATCCCTATTACGATGCTCAATCGGCGCGTGTGTTGATTGAGCAATAATAGCGGAAACAGTAACTCCCAATCTCTGATAAACCAAGCCAATCCGGCTAATATTGAGTTTATTAATGGATAATCAATCAACAGCCAACCATTCCAGCGTGAATATTCAGGATGAATTAAAACGTATTGCATGATGGTGCCGTTTTCCCATTCTACGCTGTGGAACTTAACCCAGCCGGAAACAAAATACAGTAAAGCAATTTGAAATTGTATTAAGCGCAATGGCCACACGGCAACTCGTGCGGGTGTTTTATGTAAATAGGCATCAACAGACCAGCAATTGCCACAGGGCGAAAGCATTAAATAAAAACACATTAATTTAAGGATGGCATCATCTCCATCCAAAATTAAAGGGTTTCGGTTCCACAAAGATACCCATATCAGCCAAGTGCTAAAGCAAGCCCAACGACTTTGCCAACCTATCATCATCAGAAAAGCCGCAACTATGCCCAAACTAAGAATGGCATAAGCACTGATTGTCAGTTGGCTGCTGTCTACGGATATAAAAAATAGCGACCAACTGCCGCCATTTTGACTAGCAATTTGTTGAATATCTCCTAGCCAACCTAAACGACTAAATTGGCTATCTATATAAGGCAATAGGTTTAGAAAATAAATGCATGACAATCCGCCGAACAAAATTCTTAGGGCTGCGTATTGTCTGGCGTCAATTAACTTAAACCATAGCGTGTGCCAAGCATTTTGCACTATTGACCATCCCAAAGTATCTTGTCCGTTCGGTAACCTGCTTTAGGTAAGTCTTTAAGGTCAGGGAAGAGTTCAAATTGATGTGCTACTAGATAAGCTAATGGTTTATCTAAAGAGTGGTTTGCTGGATGTGTTGAATAATAGTGGGTAAATGCCTTAAACAATGCGGGATCATTTTGATTGATCAAGGTTTCAGTTAATCGGTAGTAACGACTGCTATCACCAATAAATGTAAAAGCGGTAAAGTTTGTCTTTAAGTTGCTGAATAAAACGCTACCTTTACAACTTATTGCTTCAGATTGAGTATCAGTGTTAAGACTATTACAAACCGATAGGTATTGATGAAACTTGGGGCTTTGCGGGGCAAAAAAATCCCAGTATTGTTGATTGCCGGTAATATCAATGTAGGTGCTAAATAAGCGGCTCAACGCATTGTTATCCGACCATGTTAGCCAGTTAAATAGTTTAGATTCTATAGCAGTTTGATCAATATTGGCCGAAACTAAGCCAGCAAAACTATGTGTTAATGTCCACCAGACCAGAGCAGTCATGTGGAACATACAAAAAATAGGAATTAATATCTTTTTTAGTTGAGGGAACATGACACTAGAGTCGATTGTACTAATTTCAGCTTAAGCGATTATTCCGAAACTAGTACAACGTATCAATATTATTTGCGAGAACCTGCTTTTTTATCTTCGGTTCCTAAAATTCTATTCATCATGTGAGTTTGTTGTGATTCCCTATCGTCTAAGGATAGGTCAATCATACCTTTAAGATCATTAAAGCGTTTTTCTGCGACTTTAAGTTCTTCTGTCGCCTTATTTAAATCACCTGCTTGCACGGCTTCACGGGCTTTCTTTAAATCACCGTTAGCACGGTTTCTGTTTCTATCGACTTTATCATTCGCATTAATTTCTTTACTCAGCTTTAATGCCTCTTTGATATTTTCGATAATAACATCATCACTAGCTTCTTTGCTATCTGCTGATTCTCCATTGACTCTGGCTTGAATAGCTTTTAAAGATTCATGTATTTGCACTAAAGTGGCATTGATTCCTTCGACGGGCGTCATCCTATTGTACATACAAGCCATGCCTAAACACACGTCGGCTTCAACCAATGTGGCGTTTAAGGAGAGTGCTAATGTTGTTGTTATGACTGCGCTTTTTAAAAGTTTCATAAAGTGTAAACCTCGTTGTAGTTATTATTTTTGTTGTATTTATTATTATGGTGTCCGCGACTACTTAGAAACGCTAGCATCTAAGTGTTACATGACGCGGTAAACTCTAACATGATTTTTTAGAATCTTATAAGAATAACTGCGCGATAAAACCATGAAAAAATTAGGTTTATTGGTGAGTGTCTAGTTTAATCCTTTATAAGATATACTTTCAAGGGTGTTAGTATGCGTTTTTATGGTCGATTGTGATACCGTAGGGTAAAATCGAGCAGCGTCATTATTTGTAGAAGGCAATGAAATTTATCCCACTATTGTTCTTAATACTGCTGGCTTTGTTGGGTGTTAGTGTTGAACTAAATCCTAATGCTCAAGCATGGCAATTGTTAATTGGCTTCCATGCAGCCGGATTGGCTGCAATCACTTGTGTGTCTTTATGGGGCATCAAGCAATTAACAAAAACAAAACGTTTTTGGTTTATTGCCGACATTCCGCACCCCCTGCTATTCAGAATTAGCATATAAGAGAACATAACGCTCACCGAGTAAGTTAAGCAGTTGATGATGGAAAGCGTTGCAGTTCAGTACGATGCTTCGGACATTGTCGCAGACTAGCACATGGAT
>CAIQNQ010000100.1 GCA_903873165.1 uncultured Methylococcaceae bacterium
TAAAGCCCATGTGGCTTCGGTAAGTATTTCTGACACGGCGGCGGCAACGGTGACTAACCTGAGTAGTTTACAAACCAACGTTGCAAAAATCACTGGCATCACTTTGACCGATACGGGTACGCCGACTCTAAGCCTAACGGCTGCCACGGTCAGTAGTGCGCAATCGGTGTTAAACGACATTCAGACCAACTATCTGTTGTCGGTTAAGGATACTGTGAGCAATATTAACAAGTTGGATTTGAGTGGTTTGCATACCACTTCGATTGAAATACAGCCTACTGGCTTAGTTGTTGGTCAAAATCTGCAAGAAAATACTAAGGTAACTAATCTCAATTTGTCATTGATTAATCTAACAGGTGATAGTATCAATGAAAAAGTCTACAACACGACAGGGACTGAGATTGATATATTGAATAGCAGTTCGGCTATCATTAGTAAATTTATTTTTACGCATGACACCGAAGCGCAATTGCATTTAATAGGAGTAGGCAGCACTCCTGTGCATTTAATTTAAACAAAGCATAAAGCCGATGCAGTCCAACTTTTTGTGTTGGGCTGCATCGGTGTTTTTGTACCCCCTCTATAGCCTCGTTATATTTTAAAATGAGTGATGCTATTGCATTGATGGTTCGAAGGTCGTTAAACTAAGTTTAATAAATAGTAAAATTTACATGAGGTGAGATTTAATGCAACAACATATCAAGCGTATTGCCTTGGTAACTGGCGCTACATCGGGAATAGGTGAAGCTACAGCTAGAAAGTTAGTGGCAGAAGGCATTAGCGTTATCGGTACGGGTCGTAATGCTGAAAAGTTAGTGGCATTAGAAACGGAGCTGGGTGCGGATTTTGTTGGAGTGTCTGGTGACATTACCTCTGCGGGTATTATTGACCGTTTATTTGCGGCTACTCTGGCGCGTTTTGGTAAATATCCAGATATTGTCGTGGCTAATGCGGGGCGTGGTTTGGGTGGTTCTGTTATGGAAAGTGATGTAGCGGAGTTTGAAAAAATTCTGCAGATTAATGTTACCAGTACCTTAGAATTACTGCAAAAGTCGGCACGTTTGATGGTGGCGTCTCAAGTTGATCATTATCCAAGTACCCCCACTGACATCATTATTATAGGTTCAGTTGTTGGGCGTAATATTTCACCGTTTAGTGCCGTGTATGGCGCAACAAAATTTGCTGTACATGCTTTAGCCGAAGGCTTACGTCGAGAGGTGGGTCCAAAAGGTGTTCGGGTCTCATTAATTGAGCCAGGTTTATTATTGAGTGGGTTTCAAGAGGCGGCGGGGTACAGTGAGGCTATGGTAAATGGCTTTACCGAAAAATTTGGCCCCTTGCTAATCGGCGAAGATATCGCCAATACTATTCATTTTATGGTGAGCCAGCCGGCGCATGTACACATTAGTGAAATAATGGTCAGGCCAACCCGGCAGGATTATCCATAGGGGGAGAGTTAGCTGGATTAAGAATATTTAATCCAGCATAAAGCGATAGTTTTTTATAAAAGCACTAAGAAAACACTATATGTAGTGTTGTTAAACCTTCGAACCACTAGAAAAAATGAGCGAAAGAATATACCTATACTTTTTGACAGCATTTTACCCAAGTGGAATTACCGAGTACTTCCATAAAACGACTAATTGTCCAAGTTATTTAATTTTCATTCCTAAAACGGTAAGCAGCGAGCAGAGCGCCCATTTGGCCTACCTAACTTCACTCATATAGTCCCTGAGCAAGCTATTTATCAATACCTGGTATTTAATGTGTTTTTCGCTCGCTTGTTTTTTTAAAAATAACAAAATATCGTTATCCAATTGTAAGGTTGTGCGAATTTTTTTGGGTTTGTAGAAACGCCCACGAATTCCATCGCTAAAGTCATAATTATCTTCTAGCTCGAAATCATCAAACTTAGCTCTTTGTTCAACATCTTTCATAATTCCCCCTCTCTTTTGGATTCGCATAGCGAGCTGAAATAATTCTGATTATCTCTTCACCATCCTCGGTAAAAAACAAGTTCGCGACAACCAAAATATGTGCATTCTGTGTTGCTCCAATGGTTATCCATCTTTCTTCAAAATAACTAAATCTGTGATTGCAAATTCTTAATTAAAGTATATCACAACAAAATTAAGCTTCTATAATGAATAACCCAATTAACGCGGCAACACAGCCTTGATTTTAATATCGCTGTGAGCGTCTTTAAATGCTTCTAATAGGGTTAAAGCAATCTGTATTTTTGTCGGATATCGGCTGTCTCGTTCGACTCGCTAAAAGAAAATAATTCCAAGCTATTTTGGCTTCGCGAAACATCCCGAAAGTGCGGCAATCTTATAGCTGCCCAAGCTCGCACGCTCGAATTTTGCCCAGCAAACCGAATTGGTTAGCAATATTCCCATTAAACAAAACCCAAGCCAAATTCGCTGTAGATCGGTCAGCTTGGCATCGGGTTTTAA
>CAIQNQ010000101.1 GCA_903873165.1 uncultured Methylococcaceae bacterium
CAGGCGGGATCCATGACTTTTTCGGCTAATTGTGGGTTAACTTGTTGCACCATAAATTCGGTGACGGCGCGTGGGGTGTAAAACTCACCGGCATTGCCTGCGGCTTGTAAGTCGCGGAGTAATTGTTCGTACATATCACCAAACAAATGCCGTTCTGAGGCTTTGTTAAAATCCACCCCGTCTTGAATTTTATTAATCACTTGTCGGATTAACTGGCCGGACTTCATGTAGTTGTAGGCATCTTCAAACACGGAACGAATCACATAAGCGCGTTGATCCCCGCCTTTGGCTTCCAGTTGTTGTAAAGCGGGGAATAACTCGTTATCCAGAAAGTTTTTAAGCGCATCACCGGTTAAGCCTTCGGCATTAGCCGCCCAGTTACGCCAGCGATACGCTTCAGGTAGCGGGGATTGGTAATCGTCTTGCAGTAGTTCCCATTCACTTTCGCGGTCATCAAAGATCTTTAAAAACAGCATCCAAACCAGCTGGCTTAAGCGTTGCGCGTCGCCATCTACACCCACGTCTTTACGCATGATGTCTTGGATGGATTTAATGGTGGAGGTAATGCTCATGGTTTTGTTTTATATAAGGCTGATGGTGTTTAAAGACAGGTCTGGCTGTGTAATTGATGCACTAACCGACATTAAAATAAAGTGCGTGTTCTAGCTCATAGAGTGCGGCTAAATAAGCGGGTTTACCGCCAAACGCGGCCACTAGTTCGCTGGCTGTCCCCATATTTTTGAAGGGGTCTAAGGTGAGTATTTTAATATCCTCTATGTTTTCTAAGCCAGTATCTTGGTATTTATCCAGCAAAGTTTCTAACACTTGCTGGGCTTGGGCACTGTATTTTGTAAAGTAGTTACGCTTTTTAACGTGTTCTGCACGCTCGCGGCGGGTTAAGGGGGGTTGATCAAAAGCAACGTGGCAGATTAAATCAAAGGGATCAAAATCTTTACCGACTTCATCAGCTAAGGGTTCTAATAATAAGCCTTGGGCTTCGAGTTCTTTAATAATAGCGGCTTTGCGTTCGGCTGTATTCCAGCGGCGTAAAAAGTCATCTAAAGAACCATAGTCTTTACGCACGGTAGAGCGGGTGTAATCTTTGAGTGATTCGGTAATTAATTTACCTTCGGGGCCGTAATATTGCACGCGTTCTGAGACGACATAAACGGTGACGTCGCCTAGGACGTATTTAATGCGTTTGGTGTTGGGTTCTAAAAATCCCCCCTGCCCCCCTTCTTCAAAGGGGGGTTCTTTGTCGGTATCATCTTGATTTTTGGGTATGGGATTGCCATTCTCATCGAGTTCAAGCTCGTTATCATCATCAGGTGGCACTACTGATTCACCGGGCTTGGGTTCATAGATCATCACTGGTTCACCATCAAAATCTTTATCGGCAAACAGTTCGGTGGCTTTTTTAAAGTCCATGATGGTAAACCAGTATTTATCGTAATCTTCATTAATACGGGTGCCACGGCCTATGATTTGTTTAAACTCAGTCATGGAGCGGATGTGTTGATCTAACACCACTAATTTACAAGTTTGGGCATCGACGCCAGTGGTCATTAACTTGGAGGTGGTGGCAATGACGGGATAGCGTTCTTCTGGATTAATAAAATTATCTAACTCGGCTTTGCCTTCTTGTTCATCACCGGTGATACGCATGATGTATTTACGATTTTCTTTAACCCGTTCTGGGTTTAAATTCACCAGTGCCTGACGCATCCGTTCTGCATGATCAATATCATCACAAAACACGATGGTTTTAGCATAAGGATCAGTGGCGGTTAAAAATTCGGTAATCTTTTGCGCGACTAGCTCGGTGCGTTTTTCTAACACCAAAGTACGATCCATATCCTGTTGGTTGTAGATACGGTCTTCTATTAGTTCACCATTCTTATCGACTTGGCCTTTACTGGGGCGCCAGCCTTGTAAGTCTTTATCGATATCAATGCGCACCACTTTATAAGGCGCTAAAAAGCCATCTTCGATGCCTTGTTTAAGGGTGTAGCTGTAAATGGGTTCACCAAAGTAATAAATGCTGGAAACGTCCTTAGTTTCTTTGGGCGTTGCGGTTAAGCCGATATGCGTGGCTGAGGTAAAGTACGCCAGAATCTCGCGCCAGGCAGAATCCTCTGCCGCACTACCCCGATGACATTCATCAATCACTATCAGATCAAAAAAGTCGGGGGAGAATTGTTTGTATATGTTTTGGGCTTCTTCGCTGCCGGTAACGGCTTGATATAAAGACAGATAGATCTCGTAACTTTTATCAATTTGGCGTTTGCTGATTTTAGTCATCGCCGCGCCAAAGGGTTTAAAATCATTGTTTTTAGTTTGATCAACCAGTATGTTTCTATCAGCTAAAAACAAAATGCGCTTTTTAGTGCCAGACTTCCACAAGCGCCAGATAATCTGAAACGCCGTATAGGTTTTACCGGTGCCCGTGGCCATCACTAATAAGATGCGTTGCTGCGCTTTAGCGACGGCTTCTATGGTGTTGTTAATGGCATTGGCTTGATAATAACGCGGGGCACGACCTGTACCATCATCGTAATAAGGCATTTCGACAGTGTGTTTGGCATCGGCGGTTTCTAAACCTTTATAGTGACAATAGCGTTGCCAGAGTTCTGTGGGGCTAGGGAAGTTGGCTAAGCTGAGTTCTTGTTCGGTTAAAGCGGCTAAGCCTGTGCGGTCATGACAGATAAACCCATCGCCATTAGAGCTAAAGACAAAAGGGATATCTAAGGTTTCTGCGTAGTTTAAGGCTTGTTGCATTCCAGAACCAACGCTGTGTTTATTATCTTTGGCTTCGATAACGGCTATGGGGATATTAGCTTTAAAATACAGGATGTAATCAGCGCGTTTTTGTTCGCCTCGGGTATGCAGTTTGCCCCTGACGATAATGCGACCTTTGGTAAAAAACACTTCACGGCGGATTTGTAACGCCTCATCCCAGCCTGCAGCAATAATAGCTGGGGTAATGTATTTGGCACAAATATCCGACTCGCTTAAGGTCTTTTTATCCATAAAGGCTTAGGGGTTTGTTTATAAAGTGAATTCAATTAAAACTCATTAAGCTGCATTTTACTATTTCTTTTGCATATCACTATATCTTAATATCTAAGAATTAAAGGCTGGGGCTTAGTAAGCCAAGCTTTAATGACCTAAACCAAAGCTAAAATTATTCAACTAATCGCTTATGTATAAGGACACAAGCTACTTTTAGCTCATCAAGTAAGTTAGTCGTTCTGGATTATCCCAAGGGTTTGTATGATATGATTTAAATACATAAAGTTACTGGATAAATAGACCTTAATATGACCTTAGAAACTAGAATTACTTATAATCCTCTCCAATGTGGTGGTAAGCCTTGTGTTCGTAATATGAGAATTCGCGTTAGCGACATTCTGCAAATGTTAGGTGAAGGTGTAAGCCCAGAAGAAATTCTACAAGATTTTCCAGATTTAGAGTTACTTGATATTCAAGCCTGTCTTTTATATGCCGCTCGTCGTGCAAATTTAGAGCGATTAGTTGCATGATTTATTGGGTTGATGCCCAACTTCCACCCCAACTAGCAAAATGGCTGTCTGATACATTTAAGCTAAGTTTAAATCAGTTTTGGAAAAATCATTGCCTTTAAATAACAATGGCTTATTAAGATATTTAGCTACGGCATAACTACAGCAATCACCAAAGTTTAATTTTGCAGGATGTCGGCCTTTACCGAACTTTCTCCAAGCGGTTCTTGCCAGTTTGGACTGTTCACTATCAAAGGCCACGATAGTTGGGTTAATGATTTTTAAAAATGTATCCAGTTGAATCGCACCTTCAATACCTTTTTTGTACTCAATAACCATTGATGCTTCAAGAATACTGACTGCACTTATAAAGGTGTTTTCAGTATCAATAATAGATTGTGAATAAATTTCTGCGTCTGATTCAGCAAGTAATATTGCTATGATTACAGACGAGTCTAAAACCATTATTGTTCGTCCCAAATACCAATATTATTTTGCTGATACCCTAAAATTTCTTCAGGGCTACGATCATCAAGCGTAGGTAATGCAGCACATTTCTTTATCAACTGCATCATGGCTTGTTTTTTTTGTTCTTTAGAATTGGGTGCGAGGGTATTTAACGTTTCTTCAAATTCTGCAATACGTTGCTGAATAATCGCTTGCGGAAGATTATCAGGTACATTTAAAGTTACTTGCATAAAATTAGCCCATTAAAGAAATACATTATTCAGAATTATAAATGAAACATTCAATAGCGCATTGATTTTGAATCACTTCAGAATATAATTATAACGGTAAAACTTATATAAATACGTTATTCTTTCTGTGCCAATAATGCTTTTAAGCGCTCAACTTCTGCCAAGGCCAAATTCTTTTCCTGTAAAGCTAATGCTTCCCGCTTGTTCGCAGCTTCCTCACGCTTACAACCAAATGCTGCCGTGTGGCGTTAATGTCTGACCTTGTTCATCACGCATTTTATAATGATGCACGTAGACATTATCATCAACTAATAGATTTTCTGCCAGTAACCAAATCGAGTAAGTCGGCCTAAGCTGAAGATATTCTTGACCACTTTTAAGTTGCTGGCTGTAAATGTCCGCCCAGTTATAAATAATTCGAGTCGGCAAATGCGCGTAACTGGTTAGTTCGATTTCAATTTGATAAAGCCGGTCTTGACTATCTCGGGCTTTAACATCAACGATGCTCAGCTTGTCACTGAGAAACTCTTTATCATTAAACATTTTGAATGAAGACAAATACTAATGAAATATTGTGTTCCCAAAGGGTGTAGACTACACTTCAATTTTTTAATATTAGGGATAAATCATGTACGCCACCAATGTTAGGAATTTAAAGCGCAATCCCTCAGAAGCATTAAGACATGCCGAATCAGCGCCTGTTTTAATCTTAAAAGGTAATCAACCGAATGCCTTGTTATTAAACCTAAAAACCACACTAGGCGAGTACGACGAACAACTAAGACCAGCACTCGCGGCCAGCTTGTTTAAAGATAAAGTATTGTCCCTAGGTGCTGCCGCAAAAATCAGTGGCTTAAGTCTATCTGAATTTATTGATCATTTAGCCCAATTAGATATCGATATTGTTACGCCTGATCCGCAAACGACAAAGGAATTAGGTATTCTAGATTCATGGATATCGTAATTGCTGATGCTGGGCCATTAATTGCACTCGCAAAAATTACACACCTGCATATATTAAAAGATCTTTTTTCTGGAATATTAATTACCCAAGCGGTAGTTAATGAATGTTTACAAGCTCAAACTGATGATGCCCTTTTAATCAAACAAGCTTTAGATTCTGGATGGCTAAAGTGCGTTGAAAATCCACCTTTTAAACATGCATTATCAAAAAGCTTGGGTTTAGGTGAACAATCTAGCATTGAGTATGCTTTGCAATCAGACAGCAATACCTTGCTAATTTTGGATGATGCCTTAGCCCGAAAGCACGCAATGCGTAACCAATTGAATGTTGTGGGTACCGCTGCATTATTGTTTGCCGCGCAAAGAAAAGCATTAATTACCGATGCTGAGGTTGTTATCGCAGAACTTAATCAAACGGGTTATCGAATTTCAAGTTTGGTGGTGTCTCAACTTAAAAACTCTATGATATGAGTCTAAAGTTGAAAAAAAACTTTAGCTCAAGATACTCTTGCCCGCTTTTAAGTTGCTGCCTGTAAATGTCCGCCCAGTTATAAATAATCCAAGACGGTAAATGATTATTTTTAGTTTGTAGTTTGTAGGTCGGGTTAGCGCTAGCGTAACCCGACCTACTGAACTATAGAATAACAAATCAATGTAGAAATCCTGAGTTTCTTTACTGATACGCTGCTGGCGTGCGACAAATGCAAAGCCTTTGCCCATCCAACAGTCGAGTGCTCCAGTTTTGACTGGCGGCCTCTTGCATATACTAATCACGGGCTTTGGGGCTATCCACTCTGAGCAATAAGCGATAATGAGTCCAGCTCAATTCGGAACGCACTGCGTTCCAATTTGGAAAGTGCTGAAAAAAGGCACGCATATTTCGCAAATTGCGTTCGTCAAAACCCTTAGCAAACTCATGAGTAAGTGACTCAGCAAGTCGACTAAGTAACTGCTTGCCATAGGTGGCACGGTTTTGTCCTCCTTGTTCAAATTCCACGATATGCCTACCGATACCCCAATAGGTTTGTACCTGCGCCACATCGACTCTACGTAGCAACTGCTGACGGGTTAAAGTTAATTTGATTTATAGTAGCTCTTAAGCTACATTAGACCCATGTATGAATTAAAACACTATGTAGATCTAAACGGAAATAACCTATTTACGAATTGGTTAAATAGCATTAAAGATAGACAAGGTCTAGCTAGAATTAAAGTCATCCTGTTATGCAATGGTGGTGATAAAAGCACTCAGTCAGCAGACATTACGAAAGCAATATCTCGTTGGAAAGACTGGCAAACGCGAGGCACAAATGAAAATAGAAAATAAACATAATGATTGGTTGTTTGAACAACTTAAGGACGCTGAATTTGCTGCAGATTTTTTAAATGCCGCAAGTGAAGACAGCAATTCTCATTATGGAAAAAGTATAAAATCAATAGATTACAAACATGTTTTGCTATATTTAAATTTGTGGTGTGCTCTCCGTGCTTTATAGAGACTAAATAACGCAGTAAACCTGAATTGTAAATACTGTTTCTGCTTGGATTTTTGATTAATTGCCAGTGTTTTCGGTAAAAATGATCTAAGCACCAAAATAGATATCTTTATCTGTTTGA
>CAIQNQ010000102.1 GCA_903873165.1 uncultured Methylococcaceae bacterium
CTGTACCCAAACCCGCTGAAAAATGCCCACCCGAAATACTCACGGTATGGGTTAAATAATCCCGTAATTCTGCCGATAAGGGCTTAAGCTGATCTTTGCTTAACTTACGGACATCAGCTGGGGTGTTGATATTTGCTAATAAACGATAGTTAGCTGATTTATTCATGTATAGGACAACTCATAATTCGGTATGAAATCCTTCAAGTCTTTATGGTTATTGAAGATTCGGTAAAATCAGCTAAAAATTTCTTTATAGACTGTAATTACATTTAGCTGTTTATTATCCAGAATAAATGCTGAGTAATCAAGTTGGTTATTAATGTGTGCGCTGAATAATATAAAGTGACAAATCTCTCAGTAAATCCGCTTCCATGCCAAAACCACTTAAACTTTCAATCGCTTTTTCATGTAACTCTTGAGCTTTTTGTTTAGCACCTGATAATCCTAACAAAGCAGGATAGGTCGGCTTATCATTGTCTTTGTCTTTGCCTTGAGTTTTGCCAAGCGTTGCCGTGTCACTTTCTTCATCAAGTATGTCGTCTTTTACTTGAAAAGATAAACCTATGCACTTTGCATAATGATCTAATCGAATCGCAACTTCCTCATCAACATCAGGTTTAGTTAAAGTAGCTAAATTAACACTAGCTCGTATTAAAGCACCTGTTTTATGAATATGCATATTTTCTAATTCAGGTAAATTTAAACGCGTTCCAACAGATTGTAAATCTATAGCCTGACCACCCACCATGCCTTGTGAGCCACTTGCCCTTGCTAAGGCAATAATCATTTTTAATCGAGCCTCTGGTGTCGCTGTGATCGAAGAATCCTGTGCTAATATTTCAAATGCTAAAGCTTGCAAGCCATCCCCTGCCAAAATAGCAGTAGCCTCATCATAAGCAACATGACAAGTCGGCTTTCCTCTCCTTAAGTCATCATCATCCATTGCCGGAAGATCATCATGAATCAATGAATAAACATGAATAAACTCAACTGCACAAGCCGCTCCATCCAAGGCATCCAAAGAAATACCCAAAGCGTTTCCGGTACAATAGGTCAACATCGGACGCATACGTTTCCCACCATTAAGCACACTATAACGCATCGCTTGGTGTAGTTTTTGTGGCAACAACTGCTCACTGGGTAATCGATCTTCTAAAGCCTTTTCTACTCGCGCTTGACTTAAGCTAAGATATTCTTTTAACGCATTACTCATCAGCAAATAACTCCAAAGTTTGTGTGCCGTTATTTTCTATTAAAATCTGTACTTTGTGTTCAGCATCTTGTAATGCTTTTTGACAGATTCGGATTAAATTAACCCCACGTTCAAATGACTTTAATGACTCTTCTAAAGAAACATCACCCTGCTCTAATTGATTCACTAATAATTCAATTTCTGCAAGTGAGTCTTCAAACAGTGTCACAGTTTTCTTTTTGGTCATAAGGATCGAGCCAGCACTAAAAACATTAAAAATAAAGCAAAGTATTATATATCAATTTGGCCTAATTAAATTAATGCCGTCATGCTATCTAGCAATTCCCAACTTAAAACCTTATATTTTTCTGGGTATCTTTATACCCATCTAGCATAAACCATTTCTGATTTCAACTGTACTGATGTGTAAAATAACACCACTAATTTTATGTTATAGCTTATTTTTCAATGTATTAAATGCAATTTATGGCAGTGAGCTTCCTAGGCTCAATACTCAAGAATGCTTTTTAGGCACGGCAATCTTTAGAATAAGCAGTAGCCCAATCTGATTAAACACTAGGCATATCTTTTTCAGCACTAAAAATATCTTTTTGATCAATGGAGATCTACTGATTTATATTTTTTATATCTGGCTAGGACTCGTCAATGCTTGCAGGAGACTGGGCAAGGTTGAGCCAATGCCTAAACACGTTAGGCAGATGGTTGAACAGATACCTGCTCGTGGTGTGCTGGTATGTCTAGCACTCTTCAAGGTTAGCCCAGTACTCAAACCTGCTTTTTCACCGCATAAAAAGTCTTGCTTTTGCTAAGTAGCAATTGCTGAGTCCTAAAATGGATTTACTAGGCATTGGTTTTTTGATTGCCTGGCACTCGTCCGTGATGACAAATTGCTCAGTTATACTAGCCTGAGGCACTTTAACGATAACAGGATGTTTGTTAATCGAACTTTGCCAATTTGGCTCATTGAAAGCTACTTACCTGTAGCTCGAAATTACTTTAGTTTAGCTGGGTTTTAAATTGGAATTGACGGCTATGCAGTAAGCTAAAACGCTAACCACAAAAATAATTACTAGGATATTATCATAATGTGTATTAAAACTGTCATATTGATAATGGACTTATCCTATATGATACGCTCTGAAAATAATATTTTTTTCAAATCCTATTTGGCTCAAAACGCCAAATACCCCCTCATTTAAACCCTTATAACACCATGAATATATTAAAAAAAACTACATTAAATTTTTTATTTGCTACTTTAATTGGCTTAAACAGCACTGCTGTTTTCTCTGAAACTAGCACTACCGCAGCACCCTTAGTTTCTGAAACGATTAAATTTGTTGAAGATGCTCTAGTACAAGTTAACAAAAGTGACTTTTCTGCTGCGCAATTATTATTAAAGTCAGCTCGTTTAACTTCTGCAAAAATCAGCGGTGACGAAAAAGCTTTAAAAGCGGCTAACGATTCTGTTATTCAAGGCCAAATTCAAGCTAAACTTGGTGATGTAACTAAATCTGCTGAAGAATTAGAAAAAGCTTTAAAAATATACAAAGCACTTTAATTTGCATAAAAGGGTGGAGTAAATTAAAAAACCTCCACCCTTTTGTCTATACTACCTACTCATAATTAGAACTTTTTAGGCATTAGTTAACTCTCAATTACTCTAATATAAATAGGGATTTATTATTGCGCTTTCCTCACTTTAAGCCTTGTAAAGTCTTTAAGAAAACCTCAGACTCTTGATAACCAATCACCCGACTCGATTTAATTTCTTCAGCACTGCCATTAAAGAATAATATGGCTGGCGGGCCGATTAAATTAAATTTCTCTAATAATTTTTTATTTTCATCGGTATCTTCGGTCAGATCCACTTGTAAAAGCGCATAATTCTTCAATGCCGCTTTAACTTTAGGGTCTTTAAAAGTATAAGCTTCCATTTCCTTACAAGAAATACACCAATCCGCATAATAATCTAACATGACAGGCTGATGATTTACACTGGCTTGCTTAAGCTTTTCCTCTAATGCACTGACCGTAGCCACACGTTCAAATACCAAACCTTCATCAGCTATTGCTTGAGTCGCTTTACTGCCAGCAAGCCCCTTAAGAGGTTGTAATGGATTGGTATTACCTAAACTTACGCCTATGATTAAAATCAGCCCATAAGCTAACATGACCAATCCCAAGCCTTTCCATAATTTAAGCCATCCAGAACCTCCAGGAGGCAATGGATCCACTGCATTAAGATAGACTGCCGGCACAATTAAAAGCATTGCCCACAATAAAGTTGTTACTTCACCTGGCAATATTCTGCTGAGCATCCATACCGCAACACCTAACATTAATACGCCGAATATCGCTTTAGTAGAATTTAACCAACCCCCTGCTTTGGGTAATAATTTACCTGCTGAAAGACCCAAAAGTAATAACGGCATGCCCATGCCCATACCCATGGCAAACAATGCACCACCACCTAATAAAGCATCGCCAGTTTGACCAATAAATATAAGTGCGCCGGCTAAAGGAGCGGCAACGCAAGGGCCAACAATTAATGAAGAAAGCGAACCCATAATCGCCGCCCCCCAAAGCGAACCATCTTGATGCTTAAAACTAGAATTACTCAATTTTGTTTTTAAAGAATTAGGTAGTTCTAAATCATAAAACCCAAACATTGATAAAGACAACAAGACAAAAATGCTACTGAACAGAGCAACTATCCAAGGCTGTTGAAATGTCGCCTGTAAATTACCGCCAAATAAGGCCGCTAACACACCAAAAATAGTGTAAGTGACTGCAGAGGCAGTCACATAAGCTAATGACAACAAAAAGCTATGCAGCGTTGATATTTTGTTACCATGACCAACAATAATGCCCGATAAAATAGGAATCATCGGGAATATACAAGGTGTTAAAGAAAGCAGTACGCCAAAACCATAGAAAGTGAGCAAAATAACGCCAAAACTATCGTTGTGTAATGAATTTACAATCTGATCTTGTTCAGATATTTTTTCAGGATTAGCGACTGCTTCGGCTTGAATGGCACCTGCTGGTAAAACTAGTTCAGCGCTTTTTTTCATTAAAGGATAACAAACGCCTCGTTCTGCACAACCTTGAAACTTTGCATCAAGGATTATATTTTGCGGATTGGTATCTTTTCGTATTAAAGGCAAATCGAAAGTTAATTCATCATGAAAAATCTCAACCTTCCCAAATGCCTCATCTTCTTTAGGCGTGCCATGTGGAATGGAATAGGTGCCTAATTGCACGCTTTCTGAGTTTGTTAATGCTAAAGCGATTTTCTCACGGTATAAATAATAGCCTTTTGCGATTTTCCAATTAACCGTCACAGTATTTGCATCTTTTACTGAACTGAAAAATTGAAAAGCTTGATCAGGTAACAATAAATCATCTACATTTGATGCTTTAATAAATGGATTTACATTAGTCATAGGTTTTGCAAATGACTCTGTTACAAATGCTGACAAATCTAAATCTAGCTGTTTTTTCTGAGGCGGATAACAAATACCTCGGTCAGCACAACCTCTATACTGAACTTGAAACTTAATAGATGACAATTTCTCAGCAAATTCCAAAGAAACAGGCACAGTGACGGAGTTACGATAAATAACCACATCACCGAATGAATCATCATGCTTACTTTTTCCTTCAGGCAAAACCAAGGGAGCAATTTTCAGCCCATCAGTTTTTGAAATAACTTGAATATAATCTCTATAAAGATAGTAACCCTCTACAACATCCCACGTTAATTCCAGTTTATCCGCTGAAACTAATTTATAGTTTAACTTAAAGGCTTGATCTGCCGGTAAAGGCGACTCATCAGCGAAAACATTATTTGTAAAACCCAATAATGAAAAAATACAAAAAATAATTATTTGCTTATATGACATAAGAGAATCCACTGAAGATATTCTAAAGAATCGTTTTAAATTGCGAAGGCTATTATTTAAACAAGTTCGCATTTAGCATCTGCATTATACCAATTAAATTAACCTCACAAATTATGTCAAAAAAGTTTAACAAGACTTTTGAATGGGGCATAAAAGGATATTAATAAAGACAATTCAATAATCAATAGGTTGAAAATTAAAATGCTTGGAGAATTTATTGACTTAAAGATTTGTTGATAAGTCTATGTCAAATTAATACACAGAATAATATCAATAAACAAAATGGAAATTATTAAAAAATAGTTAAGACGCAAAGATTGTTAACTACCTTTGCGCCAACCATTTGATTATTCTACTGGCGTAACTTCTGCTGCTTGAGCATTTTTATTAAGACCAGAATAAACAGGGCACCATCCTGAAAAACCTGTTGCCACAAGTACCATGCCTATTAATAATAATGGTATTGATGCGGTAAATATTGAAATAGCCAATAATCCTGCACCACCGTATAAGCG
The DNA here is from genome assembly GCA_903873165.1 of uncultured Methylococcaceae bacterium. Lineage (GTDB taxonomy): Bacteria > Pseudomonadota > Gammaproteobacteria > Methylococcales > Methylomonadaceae > Methylobacter_C. The sequence continues at coordinate 5,637 of CAIQNQ010000102.1, forward strand.
GTATTTTTTTTCATTAGCGCCAAGATTGTGCTCAAATTTCGCCATACGTTTATAATCAAAACTCATATTAATCCCCTCTGTGTGATAGTTATTATTTCATTCATGCAATGATAATTGATGCCAATGCTACATTGCAAGTAATATACACAGCTCTACAGAATGTGCAAGTGATAATACAGAATGGATATTACCCCAATAATTGAATCTTTAAATGACGCTCAACGCTCAGCGGTAACAGCACCGTCTCAAGCCATGCTAATACTTGCAGGTGCAGGAAGTGGTAAAACCAGAGTATTAGTGCACCGTATTGCTTGGCAAATTCAAGTTGAAGGACTCCAAGCACATAGTATTTTAGCAGTAACCTTTACTAATAAAGCCGCTAAAGAAATGCGCCATAGAATTGAGCACCTGCTTAATGTCAGCAGTCAAAATTTATGGATAGGCACGTTTCATGGCATTACGCATCGCCTATTAAGAAGACACGCTAAAGCCGCAAAACTACCTGATACATTTCAAGTGATGGATTCTAGTGACCAACTTCGCGTTATAAAACGCCTGTTAAACACGCTCAATCTCGATGATACAAAATGGCCTCCACGTGAAGTGCAATGGTTTATTAATGCGCAAAAGGACGAAGGTATAAGAGCTCGACACATGCTTGAGTCAGCCGATTACCACCAAAAACAAATGTTACAAATATACCGTGCTTATGAGGAACTATGTGAGCGATCAGGTTTAGTTGATTTTGCTGAACTCCTATTACGCTGTCATGAACTATTACGAGATAACCCCGATCTTTTAGAATTTTACCAACAACGCTTTAAACAAGTGCATGTTGACGAGTTTCAAGACACCAATACTATTCAATATGCATGGTTGCGGCTTTTAACCCATGATAAAGACAATTTGTTTGTGGTTGGTGATGATGATCAATCGATATATGGCTGGAGAGGCGCAAAAATTGAAAATATTTATAACTTTCAATCGCACTACCCTAACCATCTTATTGTAAAACTTGAACAAAACTACCGCTCTACCGGGACTATCTTAAAAGCTGCCAACCACATTATTGCTAATAATAATGACCGGATGGGTAAAGAACTATGGACAGATGCGGGTGATGGTGAACCACTCTCTTTATATGCGGCATTCAATGAACAAGACGAAGCTTTTTTTGTGATTGAACGCATTAAAACGTGGATTAAGGAAGGAGGAATGCGTTCTGACACTGCAATACTTTACAGGTCTAATGCTCAATCTCGCCAATTTGAAGAAAAGCTCATGGCTACAGGCACACCTTATAGAGTCTATGGTGGGCTAAGATTTTTTGATCGAGCTGAAATAAAAAATGCCCTAGCGTATTTAAGACTCATGAACAATCATGATGATGACGCCTCATTTGAACGCGTTATTAATACACCTACCCGAGGCATTGGCACAAAAGCTATTGATGAAATTAGAAATATAGCCCGTATAGAAAGCAAATCGTTGTGGTCATCAACAATGAGTCTACTTAATACTCATACTCTGACGGCACGGGCAGCTAACTCTTTAAGCAATTTTTTAAATCTTATCAAAGAATTATCAGTACAAACTGAAAGCCTTGAGCTTTCCGAAAAAGTTAAATTAGTCATCGAAAAAACAAAACTGATTGAGCTTTATCAAAAAGAAAAAATGGATAAGGGTGAAGAAAAAATTGAAAACTTAGAAGAATTAGTGAATGCCGCTAAATTATTTGATTTTGATCGTGATAACGAAGAAGGCATGAATGAACTAGACATGTTTCTAACTCATGCCTCTTTAGAAGCAGGTGATAGTCAAAGCGACGATACTGAAGATTGTGTGCAACTCATGACCATTCATTCTGCAAAAGGCCTAGAATTTAAAGTGGTATTTTTAGTAGGCATGGAAGATGGATTATTTCCATCCCAACAGTCAATTGACGATATATCCCGCTTAGAAGAAGAACGCCGACTTTGCTATGTGGGCATGACAAGAGCCATGCAACAGCTATACTTGTGTTATGCAGAATCTAGACGTTTATATGGTCGTGAAAGCTATCCTAGACCGTCACGATTTCTTAAAGAAATTCCTACTGAACTCATTCAAGAAGTACGCATAAGAGCATCTATTAGTAAACCTATTGCAAATTCACAAACTAATAACAAATTTGTAAACCCATCTAGTTTATATAAGCTAGGACAACGAGTCAGACACGAAAAATTCGGGGAAGGCGTTGTTTTACAACTAGAAGGTTCAGGTGCACAGGAAAGAGTGCAGGTTAACTTTTCAGAAGTAGGTATTAAATGGCTGATGTTGGCTTACGCAAAATTAAGCAACCTTTAAGCTTTTATTTTAAAGATTCTGTCTTTCGAAATTAAACCTAATGGTGATTCTGCACTTAACTTAAAGATTAAGTGCAGAATCATGCATAACTAGGGAGTAAGACCTTGCCCTATAACAATGACTTTAAGAGCGTTTGTTCCACCTTGAACACCCGTTAAATCACCCTTAGTGATAATAAACTTATCTCCATCTTTCGCTTTGTGCCATCTTCTAAGTTTTGCAACTATTTCACGATTGACTTCAGCATGATCCTCTTTACCATTCAATTCAAAGTACATGGGAAATACGCCGCGAAATAATGTTACTTTGCCTAAAGTTTTTTCTTGGCTGCTAAACGCGAAAATTGGGATACCAGAGCTAATTCTAGACATCCATAAAGGCGTTGAACCTGATTCAGTTAAGCTAACAATACCTTTAATTTTAGTATGATTAGCCATGTACATTGCTGACATTGCAACCGCTTCATCTACACGTTCAAACTGTATAGTAATACGATGATCAGATTCGCGCACAATCGCTTGTTTTTCTGCTTCTAAACAAATACGATCCATCGCTTCAACTGCTTTAATAGGATAATTACCTGAAGCAGTTTCTGCAGAAAGCATAATTGCATCAGTTCCATCATAAACAGCATTAGCTACGTCAAATACTTCAGCTCGGGTTGGAATCGGATTTTCAATCATTGATTCCATCATTTGCGTGGCAGTGATAGCTAGGCGATTAAGTTCTCTAGCCCGTTTAATTAATAGCTTTTGCACAGCCGGAAGATTTGCATCGCCAATTTCCACACCTAAATCACCACGCGCAACCATCACTGCATCAGATGCTAAGATAATTTCATCCATTACCTCAGGAACAATCGCTTCAGCACGCTCTACTTTAGAAACAATTCCTGCATAGCAACCCTCTGCCTCTAACAAACGCCTCGCTTCATGTAAATCTTCAGCACAACGAGGAAAAGAGATAGCCACATAATCACAATTCATTAGAGCAACTGTTTTAATATCTTCTTTATCCTTATCAGTTAATGCCGCTGCAGAAAGCCCACCCCCTAATAAATTGATACCTTTATTATTAGATAATGCTCCACCCACAATAACTGTACAATTTACACGCATATCAATAACATTGATAACGTCAAGCACTATACGTCCATCATCCAATAATAATCGACTACCAGGTACTACCTCTAATGCCAAAGGCTCATAGGTAATACCTACTTGCGTGTTATCACCTAACAAAGGGTCAAAGTTAATATCTAAAGCAAAATCCTGGCCTTCTTCTAAAAATACTTTTGTATCCTTAAATCGCGCAATACGAATTTTAGGACCTTGTAAATCAGCAAGAATCCCTACTCTTCTACCCGTTTTTTTACTCAATTCACGGATTAAATTTGCTCTATCAATATGATCTTGAGCTGAACCATGAGAAAAGTTCATTCGGACTACATCAATACCCGCTTTAAATAAGCCTTCTAGCACACCCGGTTTATCTGTCGCAGGGCCGAGTGTGGCTAAAATTTTGGTTCTTCTTAACATGAATTAAATCCGTTATTTTGCGTTAAATAAAGCAATAGTAGTATCTAACATACGGTTTGAAAAACCCCATTCATTATCATACCAAGAAAGGACTTTTACTAAACGACCACCTAAAACCTTAGTTAATGGTGATTCATAAATAGAGGAAGCTGGATTGTGATTAAAGTCAACAGAAACCAAAGGTCTTTCGTTGATATCTAAAATACCTTTTAAAGCACCATTAGAAGCAGTTGTTAAAATTTCATCAATTTCAGCTTTAGTCGTGTCTCTAGCAGCTTGGAAAGTTAAATCTACAACAGAAACATTAATAGTTGGAACACGCATTGCGAATCCATCTAACTTACCAGCAAGTTCTGGTAATACTAAACCAACTGCAGCCGCTGCTCCTGTTTTGGTAGGAATCATAGATTGTGTAGCAGAACGCGCACGACGTAAATCGCTATGATAAACATCAGTTAACACTTGATCATTTGTGTAAGAATGGATAGTAGTCATTAAACCACTTTCAATACCGATACTATCGTTCAAAGGTTTAACGATAGGTGCTAAACAGTTTGTAGTACATGAAGCGTTTGAAATAACCGTATCAGTAGCTTTTAAAGTGTCATGGTTAACACCAAAAACGATAGTTCCATCAACATCATCACCACCTGGAGCAGAGATGATAACCTTTTTAGCGCCCGCTGCAATATGCGCAGATGCTTTAGCTTTGCTAGTAAAGAAACCAGTACATTCATGTACAACTTCGATACCTAATTCTGCCCAAGGTAATTTAGATGGATCTCTTTCTGAGAATACTCTGATTTTATCACCATTGATAACGATATAATCACCATCAACAGCTACCTCAAATGGAAATTTACCATGCACAGAATCATATTGTGTTAAGTGAGCATTAGTGTTGCTGTCACCTAAGTCATTAATTGCAACTATTTGAATTTCGTTAGTGCGGCCAGACTCGTATAAGGCACGAACGATATTACGTCCAATACGACCATAACCATTGATTGCAACTTTAATTGGCATAGATAATCTCCAGAGTGATGTCTTAAAAATATAAAAACGAATGATTTGAAACTTTTCCAGACTAACTATACCAAAATAGTAGGCGATTAGTCTATGGATGATGGTCATGCAGCGTAAATCAGCATCACAATTCTATTTTTAAACCAATTTCTGGTCAAAAACTTGACCTAAATTTAGTTTTATATGCCTTCTATACGCATTTTAATTTTAAATTATTTAGATTTAACGTTAACCAGTATAATTAGCGAATTTTGTGGGATATTAAACATCACACAGGAAACATCACTTATAAAACCCTCACGAGATTATTATGGCGCTGTATTGTGGAATTGTCGGCTTACCCAATGTTGGTAAGTCAACCCTATTTAATGCATTAACGAAAGCAAAAATTGCTGCTGAAAATTATCCATTTTGTACAATTGATCCTAATGTTGGTGTAGTGCCAGTGCCGGACTTACGTATGGATAAATTAGCTGAAATTGTAAAACCAGAACGGATACTTCCAACAACCATCGAATTTGTTGATATTGCCGGCTTAGTCGCTGGTGCTTCAAAAGGCGAAGGCTTAGGTAATAAATTTTTAGCTAATATTCGTGAAACCGATGCGATCGCACATGTTGTGCGTTGTTTTCAAGATGACAATGTTGTGCATGTTGCTGGTAAAGTTGATCCATTATCTGATATTGAAACCATAAACACAGAACTGGCACTTGCTGACATGGCTTCAGTAGAGAAAGCCTTACTGAGGTCTAGTAAAATTGCCCGTACTGGTAATAAAGACGAACTTGCAAAAAAGACAGTACTTGAGCAAGTCTTAAAACAATTAGAAGCAGGTCATCCAGCTCGTACATTACCTCTCTCAGAAGAGGATAAAGCTTTAATCAAAGATCTATGCTTAATGACGCTTAAACCCACAATGTACATCGCTAATGTGCAAGATGATGGCTTTGATAACAATCCTCTTTTAGAAGCTGTCCAAACTCTTGCAAAAATGGAGGGAGCAACTGTTGTGCCTATTTGTGCAGCAATCGAAGCTGAAATTGCTCAACTTGACGAAGAAGAAAAAAAGGAATTTTTAGACGATTTGGGTTTAGAAGAACCTGGGTTAAATCGAGTTGTTAGAGCGGGCTATGCACTTTTAAATTTAGCGACATATTTTACAGCCGGTGTAAAAGAAGTGAGAGCTTGGACTATACCCATTGGGGCAACGGCTCCTCAAGCAGCTGGGGTTATCCACACTGACTTTGAAAAAGGCTTTATCCGAGCAGAAGTTATTTCTTATGAAGATTATATCGCCAACAAAGGTGAACAAGGCGCGAAGGATGCTGGAAAATGGCGCTTAGAAGGGAAAGAATACATTGTTAAAGATGGAGATGTTGTACATTTTAGGTTCAATGTTTGACAAATTAATATTGTCTAACTATAATTCCATCTCTTAATAGATACTAGTTAGCAAGGCGATATAGCTCAGTTGGTTAGAGCACGGGATTCATAACCCCGGGGTCGGTGGTTCAAATCCACCTATCGCCACCAAAAACTAAAGGCTTTTGCGTTTACGCCAGAGCCTTTTTTTATGCTTTAGGTATAAATCAACGTACTTAACGTATTAAACCACCTTTAAATATACTCCTTCTTGACAATATTGTTGTTTTATATATGCACAATACTTGATTAGTGGACAAACCGCCCATAGAATATCAATATTATTTGACAATACCCAAACTAGCGATTTAATTTACCTGTGTCACTTTGTTCATCTCTAAGTCTGCACATTAACATGCGTGTTAATACAGCAAGACTAATTTCAAACGTATAATATGAAACCTATTTTTGCTGATAACACTACTATTGAACGAGCTACTACCCTACTCAGACAAGGAAAACTGGTGGCTTTTCCTACTGAAACGGTTTATGGGCTTGGGGCTGATGCTTCGAATCCAGAAGCTGTATTGCAAATATTTAATGTTAAAGGCAGACCAACACACCATCCATTAATTGTCCATATTGGAAATGCTAATCAACTTAAATTTTGGGCTCAAAAAATACCTGAAGACGCAAAAAAATTAGCATCAGCTTTCTGGCCTGGCCCACTGACATTAATACTTAATAAAAAAGCACATGTTCCCTTTGCGGTAACAGGTGGACAAAACACTATTGGCTTAAGAGTCCCAGACCATCCTGTTGCATTAGCATTACTCAATAAATTTGAAGGTGGTATTGCGGCGCCCTCGGCCAACATTTATTCCAGAATCAGCCCGACTCAAGCATCTCACGTTGAAGAAGAGCTGGGGGATAACGTTGATATGATTTTGGATGGGGGCGCATGTAGGTTCGGTGTAGAATCAACTATAATTGATCTAACAGATCCCACACCAAAACTATTAAGACCAGGTCATATTAGCATAGCGGAAATTGAAGCCGTTCTTGGAATAGAATTAATCGTTGTTACACCAAACTTTAACGAGCGGAAGCCTTCTGAAAATCGTGCATCTGGTATGATGCCGACGCATTATGCTCCTACAACACCCGCTGCCTTATGTGAACATGATAAATTAGAAGCCATATTAAATAATTTGCGTAATCAAAACAAACGAATTGGCCTACTATCTTATCAATTTAACCCACCAGAAAACAGATTTATGCATATGTTATGCATGCCTGAACAGGCTGAAAGTTATGCGCAAATCCTATACGCTTGTTTACGAGATTTAGATAGTAGAAATTTGGATATCATACTTATAGAACAGACACCTGAAACTGAGGCTTGGCGAGCAATCAATGATAGGATCAGAAAAGCAACAGCCGCGTTAAACGACAAATAATCAATAAACTTACGATAACTTTTGATAAAAGCCTTGTTAAAAATTTTAACTTAATAAAATTAAAAACAAGGCTTATCAGATTATTATTTAATTAAAGATAAACTTTTATTTAGCTGATTTTTCTTGAGCCAAAGTAGCAAATAATTGTTTAGCAGGCAAATAACCTGGATAAATAGCACCACTCTCAGAAATGATAGAAGGCGTTCCATTTAAACCAAAATCATTCACTAACTGCATGTGCTCATCAATGGGATTAACACAAGTCTTAACAGGTAATGCTTGATCTTTCTTAGCCGCAGTTAATGCAGCATTCCTGTCTTCTGAACACCACACAGACACTGCTTTATTATAAGATTCAGAGTCTTTTCCAGCTCTAGGAAAGAATAAGTATTGAATAGTAATTCCCTCAGCTAAATACTGGTCTATTTCTGAATGTAACTTCCGACAGTAACCACAATCTATATCTGTAAATATTGAAACCGTATATTTACTAATTTTAGGCTTAAATGTGATCATTTTTGCCTGACCCAATTTGCTAATTGCTAATTGACGCGCACCATTTAATTTTTCTTTAGTTAAATCTTTACTCGTAGCAACATCAATCAATTGCCCAGGCAATAAATATTTACCATTTTCTGAAACATAATATATGTTTAAACCCACCACCACCTCATATAAGCCTTTAATTTCTGAAGGTTTAATTGAGTCAATTTTCATTGTAGGCATAGATGTAGTTAATGCTTGTCTTATAGCAACTTCATCAGCACTTACCTCACTCATCATACACATTGCGCTAAGCAAGAAAACACCTGCTGACTTAATAACATTTTTCATAGAATTCTCGTAATTTAATAAACAATTGGTGATAAATTAAGCCGCATTAAAATAGGTAAGTTATATTTCTCACTGAAATAAACGCTGAACATCCATGAACATTGCTACGGTCATTAATAAGAATAGCAAAGCCATACCGACCTGCTGAAAATAAATTTGTATTTTTTGTGGAACTGGTTTTCCTGTTAAACCTTCTATAGCAAAAAAAGTTAAATGACCACCATCCAATACCGGCACTGGTAACAAGTTAAGCACACCTAAACTAACACTAACTAGTGCCATAAACTTTAAAAATGCAGTCACTCCCATGCTAGCCGATTGACCCGCATATTGAGCAATACTAATAGGTCCACTTAAATTCTTAACTGAGGCTTTACCAACAAACATATTGCCCAACATCTTCAATGTTGACAATGAGTAATCTGTAGTCGTCTTAATTGCGACAGGAATTGCATCTAACGGTGATAATGCGTATTCAACTTGCATTGATTTTTGAATTTCTTCAGGGACAAAGACCGATGCGCCAATTTTACCCTCAACATCCTCACCTACTTGCTCTTTTTTAGGGGTGATTTTTATCGGCAAATGCACACCACCTCGATCAATAAGCAAATTAATCGTTATTTCTGGATGCTTTTTCACCACTCCAACCCATTGCATCCAGTCTTTTATTTCCACACCATCGGCATTGAGAATCAAATCATCTTTAAGCAAACCAGCAGCTAGAGCAGCACTATCCGGCAACACATTGCCAATAATAGGCTTTAACGTTGGAGACCATAATTTAAGCCCTAAATCTTGATACAACACTTCCGGACTTTTGATATCAGCTTCAGTCAAAGACAATAACTTTACAGTTGAAATACCATCAATCTGTTTCACTGTTACTTTAATTTCTTTATTACCATCTAAAGCACCAGCAACTATAGTACTTAAAGCTTCTGACCAAATCGGAGTTGCTTTATCATTTATTGATAATATTTCGTCCCCCTCTAGCAAACCGGCTTTATAGGCAAGGGTATCAGGCTTTATTTCACCCAAGATCGGCTTTATTCCGGACTCGCCTATGACTAGAACACTCCAAAAAAGTAATGTTGCAAGTATTAAATTAAAAATTGGCCCAGCCGCCACTATTGCTACTCTAGCCAACACAGATTGACGATTAAAAGAAAAAGGTAAATCTGCCTCGCTGACTTCCCCTTCTCTTTCATCAACCATTTTGACATATCCACCCAAAGGAATAGCGGAGATTACATATTCAGTTGTCTGAGGATTTGCTTGATAAGACCATAACACTTTACCAAAACCAACCGAAAAACGAATTACTTTTACACCTACTTTACGAGCCACCCAGTAATGTCCAAATTCATGGAACGAAACTAATACGCCAATGACGACAATAAAATAAAAGAGTGTATGTAAAAAATCCATTAAGTGGTCAACTCTGAAATCAATTGATTTGCAACTTCCCTAGCACTTTGATCTGTTTCCAAAATTATTTCAATTGAACTGGCAGGACTAACCGTAAATTTATCCATAGTACCTTCAATTATTAACGGAATATCAGTAAAGCGAATTTGCTCATTTAAAAACGCCTCAACTGCAATTTCATTGGCTGCATTTAATACAGTTGGAATAATTCCACCTAAATCAATGGCTTTATAAGCTAATCTTAAACAAGGAAATCGTTCTAAATTAGGCTCTTCAAAATCCATTCTACAGACATCAAAAATATTTAATGGTTCAACTCCTGATTCAAAACGCTCAGGCCACGCCATCGAATAGGCAATTGGCACACGCATATCTGGATTACCCATTTGCGCTAAGACTGTACCATCGACATAATCAACCATACTATGAATGATACTTTGAGGATGAATAACAACCTGAATTTGATCTGGATTCATAGCAAACAAAATACAGGCCTCTATCATCTCTAAGCCTTTATTCATCATGGTAGCTGAATCCACAGAAATCTTCTTACCCATATCCCAATTGGGATGCGCTACTGCTTGTGCGGGTGTTACATTGACTAATTGATCTAAAGGCATCTGACGGAATGGACCACCCGAAGCCGTCAATAAAATACGTCTAGCTTCTTTTGCTTGCATCCCTGACTGATAGCCAGCTGGCATACATTGAAAAATAGCGTTATGTTCGCTATCAATCGGCAATAACTGCGCACCCGCTTCTGCAACCGCATTCATAAAGATATCACCCGACATTACCAAGGCTTCTTTATTAGCTAATAGAATTATTTTTCCTGCTTTTGCTGCTGCCAAAGTAGGAAGTAACCCAGCCGCACCCACAATGGCTGCCATAACAGAATCTACGTTTTGTAACGTCGCAACATACTCTAAAGACTCTGCCCCAGACAATACTTTAATATCTGAAATATTAGTATCTTTGAGCTTTTCTGAAAAAACGTGTGCACTTATCTCATTAACCACTACCACAAATTCAGGATGATGCACTAAGCACTGTTCAAATAACAAATCAATATTCTTATTTGCAGTTAAAGCGATGACTTTATATAAATCATTATGTCTTGCAGCCACATCTAAAGTACTAACACCTATAGACCCAGTGGCGCCTAATACGCACAAGCCTTTCATGAATCTAACCCAATTAAAATTATGCCCGCATAAAACAAAGGAATAGCAGCAATAACACTATCAATTCTATCTAAAATACCACCATGACCTGGCAACATATTTCCACTATCTTTAACCCCGCCTTGACGCTTAGCCAAACTGATAAATAAGTCTCCATATATAGAAATAAGAACGGTCACTAATGACAATAGGACAAAGTCTAATATTCTTGTCCACACAAAGCCATCTCGAAAACTATAATAACCAATAAATGCTACTGCTAAGATAAAACCAAGTACTAGCGCTCCTCGCACACCTGCAACCGTCTTACCCGGACTAATTTCAGGTGCTAGTTTTGTTGTGCCCCATTTTCTACCTGTGAAATACGCAGCAACATCAGCCCCCCAAATCAACAGTAAAAAATACATGGTCATTTCTGGGCCGTAAAAAGCTCTTAGCCGTGTTAAAAACATCCATGCTGATAAGAGAATAAACCCGCCAATTAACGCTTTATAACGCATTTTTAATTGAAGATTTAAAAGATTAATCGGCGCATTCCTTATCAATATCATGCTCGTAATCCAAAATATAACCGGAGCTATAACAAACCATTCCAAAATACCTGAATAATCTCTTACATCCGGCCAATTGGTTAATGTGGCTATCAACTCAAGTATCTGAGTCCAAAAATTTAAACCGAGCATGGGTAAAATTAATACCACCAAAAACAATACACGTTTATACAAAGTTGAAATACTAACTAAATTAGTCCACTCCCAAGCAGCCATTAAAGTAATGAGCGCAATTAATAGCGAGAAATATTCAAGAGGTAATTCAAATACTGCAAGAGCAATAAGAATCGCCAAAACTGTTGCGGTTATAATTCGTGTGACTAACATTGTATAAGCTATTTTATAGTAAGGTTATAAGGTGATTGCTTGATTAAGAACTTGTTCACTCGTGTGACCAAAGCGGCGTTGCCTACCATTAAAGCTCCTAACAGCCTCTTCAAGAACACTCTGATCAAAATCCGGCCAGAGTGTGGATGTAAAGTACATTTCAGTATATGCCAATTGCCATAACATAAAATTACTTACGCGTTGCTCACCACCTGTCCTTATAAAAAGATCTGGTTCTGGTAAGCCTGCCGTTGATAAATGATCATTGATCAATTGCTCGGTTATTTCTTGTTTTTCTAAAGCACCAATACTCATTTTATCAATGACTTTTTGAGTAGCCTGACATAAATCCCAACGCCCGCCGTAATTAACAGCAATAACCAAAGTCAGTGCACTGTTTCCTTGGGTTTGTAACTCAGCTTCTAACATTTTTTGTTGTAACTTATCATTAAAGGCTGTTATATCACCAATAAATCTTAGACATACATTTCTTTTATCAAGGCGGTTGATTTCCCTTTGCAAAGAAGACATAAATAAGCCCATCAACAGCTCAACTTCTGCTGCCGGCCTGCGCCAGTTTTCACTACTAAATGCGAATAAAGTTAACACTTCCACATTCTTATTAGCACAGTACTCCACTACATTACGAACGGACTTAACACCCGCACGATGACCCACAGTACGTGGCATAAAACGATTTTGAGCCCATCTTCCATTACCATCCATTATGATAGCAATGTGTTTAGGCATTTTTAAATCAGACATATCAACACTAATAGACATTACTTGTAAACTTATATGGATAAGAGATCGGCCTCTTTAGTTTCGAGCAATTTTTCGATATCCTTAATAAACTGATCAGTGATTTTCTGAATTTTTTCTTCACCTAATCGTGCTTCATCTTCTGAGACCAACTTTTCTTTTAATGCATCCTTAATTTCTGAATTAGCATCCCTACGAATATTTCTTATGGCTACACGGCCATTTTCTGATTCATTTCTGACAATTTTAACTAAACCACGACGACGCTCTTCAGTTAAAGCCGGCAATGGGATACGAATAGTCATTCCATTTGTAGCCGGATTTAAGCCAAGATCGGATTTCATAATCGCTTTTTCAATTGCTTGTACCATACCCTTTTCCCAAGGAGTAATAGTTAAAGTACGCGCATCTTCAACTGCAATATTTGCAACTTGTGACAAAGCTGACTCAGAACCGTAATAACTCACACTAATTTGATCAAGCAAACTAGGATGCGCTCTCCCGGTTCTAATTTTTGAAAATTCATGTTTTAATGCTTCAATACTTTTACTCATTCGAGTCGCAGCATCTTGCTGAATATCACTAATCATCAATTTGTTCCTCGCTCAATCAACGAGCCAATTTCTTCACCCATCATCAATCTCATGACAGCACCATTTTCAAAAATGTTCATTACGCGCATTGGTACATTATTATCTCTGCATAACACCAGTGCTGTAGTGTCCATAACATTCAAACGCTGATCAAGTGCTTCATCATAAGTTAATCGTGAATAAAAAACAGCATCCTTTACTTTTTGGGGATCTGCAGAATATACACCTTTAACTTTAGTCGCCTTAATCATTAAATCTGCATTTATTTCTATAGCTCTTAAGCTTGCCGCTGAATCAGTTGTAAAAAATGGATTACCTGTACCCGCTGCAAAAATAACAACTCGACCTTTTTCTAAATGTCTTACAGCACGACGGCGAATATAATCTTCACAAACTTGGTTAATTTTCAAAGCTGACATCACCCGTACTTGTTGACCAATGGCCTCCAGTGCATCTTGCATAGCTAAAGCATTAATTACGGTTGCTAACATACCCATTTGATCACTAGTAACCCTATCCAAACCTTCGGCAGCTTTTTCAGAACCTCTTAAAATATTTCCAGCACCAATCACTAAACCAACTTCTATCCCTATATCACATAACTCTTTAACTTCTAGCGCCAAACGCTTGACAATATCGGCATCAATACTGCCACCGGTTTCACTCATCAAAGCCTCACCGCTCAATTTAAGTAAAATTCTCTGGCAAATTGGTTTAGTCATAATATTTATGGGGGTCTATGTTAATAAATTAAACAAAGTTGAGCGACTCATTAAGCAACTCAACTTTACATTTTTAAACTGCTATAAATGATTAAACTGCTCTAACTTGTGCCATTACTTCTTCAGCAAAGTTTTCTTCTTTTTTCTCTATACCTTCACCCACTTCAAAACGAGTAAAACGTACCGCTTTATTGCCTTTATTTGCAACTAATGCACCCACTGTTACTTTGTCATCCTTAATAAAAGGTTGACCCAATAAAGTTACTTCCGCTAAGTATTTTTTAATTTGACCAGCAATCATTTTCTCAATAATTTCTGCTGGCTTACCGCTTTCTAGAGAAATAGCTCTAAATATCTCTTTCTCTTTTTCAATCATTTCTGAAGGCACTTCTTCTTCAGAAACATACTGCGGCTTACTTGCAGCGATATGCATAGCAATATCTTTACCTAATTCAACATCAGAAGCTGCAAGCTCTATGATTACACCAATTTTACTACCGTGTAAATAACTTGCTGTACCACCTTCAGCTGTTTTAAATCGTTCAAAACGTCTAACAGTGATATTTTCACCTAAAGTTGAAATCAAGCCGCGACGTAATTCATCAACCGTTACACCACCATCAAGCGGTAGAGCCAATAATTCTTCTTCTGTTTCAACATGATCAGCGTTTAACACGGCTTCAGTCACACTGTTTACAAAGTCAACAAAACCATCCGCTTTAGCAACAAAATCAGTTTCGCAGTTGACATCAACAATGGCTACTGCTTTTCCATCGTCGCTCACTTTTACACCAATAATACCCTCTGCTGCAATACGTCCTGATTTTTTATCCGCTTTCGCTAAACCCGCTTTACGCATATTTTCAATCGCTAAATCCATATCACCATTAGATTCTACTAACGCTTTTTTACATTCCATCATACCGGAACCGGTTCTCTCTCGCAGTTCCTTAACCATGCCCGCACTAATTGTAATACTCATTTTTGTGTTTCCTTTAAGATGTCGTCACTGTAAAAACGCCCCCGTAAGGAGGCGTCTTTTTGATGTCCAGCCTAACCTTTATTCTCAAACGATATAAAGATTAATTTAAATTATTCTGCTACTACTACTTCTTCTTCAACAAAATCATCTGACTTTGCAGATAAACCTAAAGTTGCTGATTTAGCTTCAAGTACTGCTGCTGCAACACTTTCACAATAAAGTTTAACGGCACGAATTGAATCGTCATTACCCGGAATAACATAATCAATTCTTTCTGGTGAGTTATTTGAGTCAACTACACCTACAACGGGTATGCCTAATTTTTTTGCTTCACTAATGGCATTTTTTTCATAACCTACATCTAATACAAAAATGACATCAGGAACGCCTCTCATGTCTTTAATACCACCAAGACTACGTTCTAATTTTTCTAATTCACGTTCCATACCTAACGCTTCTTTTTTGCCGAAACGTTGATACAATGTACCATCAGCTTTCATCGCTTCTAACTCTTTAAGACGGTTAATTGATTTCTTAATAGTCTTAAAGTTAGTCATCATGCCACCTAACCAACGATGATTTACATAAGGCATGCCACATAAAGCCGCTTGCTCTGCAACCACTTTACGCGCTGATTTTTTAGTCCCTACAAATAAAATTGTACCTTTATTTGCAGTCATTTGACCCAGATAATTCATTGCGTCATTGAACAATGGAAGCGTTTTTTCCAAATCTATAATATGGATTTTGTTACGAGCTCCGAATAAATAAGACTCCATTTTCGGATTCCAATAACGAGTTTGGTGTCCAAAGTGAACACCCGCTTCAAGCATTTGACGCATGGATACTGCTGCCATTTATATCTCCTAAGTTTAAAATTCGGAATTCATATTCCGAGTTGGGTTATGCCTCCGCCTATCCCGATTGATAACCAACTACAGTAAAGAAGTCAGCACCCTACCAAACGTGACGATAAGCGTGAGTATTTATTACAAAAATGAACTTAACTTTATACCATAATTTACTGTTTACAACAAGCCAAGCTCTGTTAAAATCACTACTATTATGGAAGTTAACTATAAAAAACTAACTGACTAAACAAACACCCTACTGAACCTTTAACGCTAAAGAATAATGAGTATCACAATAAAATCGCCGTTAGAAATTGAAAAAATGCGCATTGCCGGAAGGTTAGCGGCAGAAGTATTGGAAATGATTGAGCCTTTCGTTGTTGCAGGCATCACGACAGATGAACTCGACAAAATATGTCACAATTATATTGTTGACGTGCAACAAGCCATTCCAGCACCTTTAAATTATCACGGCTTCCCAAAATCGATTTGCACGTCGATTAATCAAACCGTTTGTCATGGCATCCCCAGTGATAAAAAATTAAAAGAAGGTGATATTGTTAATATTGATATTACGGTGATTAAAGACGAATATCACGGCGATACCAGTAAAATGTTTTGCATAGGAGAAGTCAGTCAACATGCAAAACGGCTCGTTCAAATTACTGAAGAAGCCATGTACCTGGGCATAAAACAAGTAAAAGCTGGTGCGACGCTAGGTGACATTGGTCACGCAATACAAACACATGCCGAAAGTAATCGTTACTCTGTGGTAAGAGTATTTTGTGGTCATGGTATTGGCAAAGACTTCCATGAAGAACCTCAAGTCTTACATTATGGCAAACCTGGTGAAGGTATCGAATTAGAAGCTGGCATGATAATAACCATTGAACCCATGATAAACATTGGTAAAAAAGATGTCAAAGTGCTTGCAGATCGCTGGACTGCAGTAACCAAGGATAGGAGTTTATCGGCTCAATTTGAACACACTATACTGGTTACTCAAACTGGTTTTGAAGTATTAACCTTACGTACTGAAGAGCAATCACGCTTTGAATAAATATATCAATGCTAGCATTTTTGAAAGCACTGCCCCACTCGTTCACTTAAAAAGTTTAATTAAACAAAAAGAAATTGAACTCAACTTAAAGTTCAACCCTCATGAGTCCGTTGCTGAATTATTACGAGAAAAGTCAGACTTCATAGACCTTATTTTAAAATGTAGCTGGGAACACTTTCTTGGCAGCCATGCAAAACAATTAGCATTATGTGCGGTCGGGGGGTTTGGAAGAAGAGAGCTTTTTCCCCATTCAGACATAGACATCATTATCCTTTTGGATTCTAATGAAACCTCAGCTTACCAAGAAGCACTTGGCACTCTATTTACCTTTCTATGGGACATTGGCTTAAAACCAGGTCATAGCGTTAGAACCGTTGATGACTGTGTTTCCGCCGCACTAAACGACCAAACGGTGATGACCAGTCTAATGGAAATCAGTCTAATAGCGGGTGCTAACTCACTCTATGAAGCACTTAAATTAAAAATTACCCCTGAGCAAATTTGGCCATCCGATCAATTCTTCGCTGCAAAAATGGAAGAACAGCGTTTACGCTACGCTAAGTTTCATGAAACCGCTTACAACTTAGAGCCCAATATTAAAGAAGGACCAGGCGGATTACGTGATATGCAAGTTATCGCCTGGGTATTTAAACGCCATTACAACTCCTCTACACTCAAAGAACTGATCAAATATGGCTTTCTACCAGAATCAGAGTATGCAGAACTCATTGCCGCCCGTGATGTACTTTGGCGTATCCGTTATGCTTTGCATCTGTTGACTAATCGCAGTGAAAATAGACTCATTTTCGATTATCAACGAGACCTTGCCGAGCAATTTGGCTTCAGTCATAAAGACCAAGCCTACAACCAAGATGTAGAACAGTTTATGCAGTTTTATTTTAAAACTGTCCAAGGATTAGAGCGACTCAATGAAATGCTTTTACAATTATTCAATGAGCGCTTTGTTAATGCAAACAAGCCAGATAACACGCTAGTCATCAATGAAAACTTTATCTCCATCAATGGCTATATAGAAACTACCGATAACGCGCTGTTTGAAAAAAATCCAACCGCTTTATTAGAAGTATTTTTAAACCTGCAAAATAATCCTGAGCTAAAAGGTATTAGGGCTAACACGATAAGGTCAATCAGAAAAAACCTGCATTTAATTGATGATAATTTTAGGCACAATAAAACCGCCAATAAACTTTTTTTAGATATCTTTCGACACCCTAGAGGAGTCACCCATGCACTTCGCCGAATGAATCGTTATGGGATTTTGGCAGCATATTTACCTAACTTTGCCAATATTGTCGCACGTATGCAATATGATTTATTTCATATCTACACAGTTGATGAGCACACTTTATTTGTTATTCGTAATCTACGCCGCTTCTCAATAAAAGAGCATGAAAAAGAGTTTCCACTCTGCCGAGCGGTTTTCAAACTGATTCCTAAACCGGAAATCCTTTATATCTCGGCACTGTTTCATGACATAGCAAAAGGCTTAAAAGGTGATCATTCTGCCATTGGTGAAAATATAGCGCGTGACTTTTGTCAGCAGCATGAACTATCCAAGTTTGATACTGAATTAATTGCGTGGTTGGTCAAAAGTCATTTAATTATGTCCATGACAGCACAACGTAAAGACATTAGTGATCCTGAAGTGATACACGAATTTGCCCAAAAAGTTAATAACATAAATTATCTAAACCACTTGTATTTACTGACAGTCGCCGATATCAGAGCCACTAATCCTGAATTATGGAATGACTGGAAAGACTCCCTACTCAATAAACTTTATTCGGCAACGCATAGTGCTTTACAGGATGGTTTACAGAATCCTGCCACCTTAAGTGAGCGAATTCATGAAAATAAACATGATGCTAGAAAAGAGCTATTGAAACTAAATATTAGCAATGAAATCATTGATTATGCTTGGCAACACACGAATGATGATTACTTTTTGCGTTATTCAAGTGATGAAATTGCTTGGCACACCCAAGCAATAGCTTCTGCTCATGACAGTGATTTACCTTTAGTACTTTTACATCCAAAAACCCAGCACGGTAGTGCAGAAATTTTCATTTATGCAAAAGACAAAGGTCCTATCTTTTCGATTAGTACTGCAACATTAGATCAATTAGGATTAACCATATTAGACGCCCGAATTATTACCACTCAAGACCAATACGTACTGAATAGCTTCCAAGTCCTTGAACAAAGTGGTGCTCCTATCAATGAATCCTACCGTGAAGCTCATATATGTTCAGCATTACGTAGTAATCTAATCAATGGCTTTATCACAGACCAGATTAATATCCATAGATTATCTAAATCAAGACAAGCTATCCACTTTCCTATTCCAACCCGTGTTAAGTTTTTAGCGGATCCTTTAAACAGAAATAGTATTATTGAAGTCATCACTACGGATCACGCTGGACTCTTATCGAAAATCGGTAAAGCTTTTATTAAACAAGAAATTAATCTGCTCAGTGCAAAGATTACTACCATAGGTAGTCGTGCAGAAGATATTTTTTATATCACTGATTTAAATAGACAACCGATCAATGATAAAGATAAACAAAATGAAATTTGCGCTCAGTTGATGAATATACTGCAAGAATAAATCAACAACTCTGAGTACCGCTTATAAATAACAAAGATTCTGCATTGAACAAAAGGATATTTAATGAA
Source organism: uncultured Methylococcaceae bacterium (assembly GCA_903873165.1). Taxonomy (GTDB): domain Bacteria; phylum Pseudomonadota; class Gammaproteobacteria; order Methylococcales; family Methylomonadaceae; genus Methylobacter_C. The sequence continues at coordinate 25,363 of CAIQNQ010000102.1, forward strand.
CCGTTACAAAAAAATCCACCGAACTATTTTTGTGAGCATTATTATATTCGTAGGCATGCCTTTTAAGCTTAGTGCTGATTCTGGCTGGAGTTATCATCAACAGGCTGACAGTTTAAACAATCAAACTTACAGTTACGCGCAATCACCACTGCCAAAACCCGGCTTGTACGATAACATTATGTTATCTATCGTTTGTAAAGATCATAAATTACAAAGCATTATTGAAACAGATGAACTCATTGCTTCACAAGGCAGTAATTTTAGCATCGAATACCAAGTGGATCAGCAAACACCCATCACTTTAAGCTTTAAAACACTCGCCGACTCAAAACGCAAAGGTTATACTGAAACTGATGCTAATCAAATGGCTACTGCCTTATTATCCGGTCAAGCTGTTTTCATTAAAGTGAACACCATGATTAAAACAACTCTTTCTAGCTCAATCAGCCTAGATAATGCCCGTGGCGCAGTTGATCGGGTCATGGCTGACTGCAATACAGACAAGAAAATGGTAAGTAATAGTGAAAACAACTATAATCTAAACGACTTTGAAAAAGCATTTAAACAACTATCTGCCAATCAACAGCAACAAATCTTAAGCAAACTAAAACAGCTTATGCAGGATGTCCAGTAGTGCGCTTACATAATAATTATAGCTAGTTTATAAACATTATTTTATGCATTATGACAAAGCATTAAGCCAACATTCTAATCATTTCATTAATCACTAGGCACTCAATATGAAAGGCATTATATTAGCGGGCGGCAGTGGCACTCGGCTTTACCCCATTACCAAAGGCGTCAGTAAACAATTAACACCTATTTACGACAAACCCATGATTTATTATCCCTTATCGGTGCTGATGTTATCAGGTATTAAAGAGATATTAATCATTTCTACCCCGCACGATCTACCGCGTTTTGAGGACTTATTAGGTGATGGTTCAGACATAGGCTTAACTCTCTCTTATAAAGTACAACCGTCTCCTGACGGCTTGGCACAAGCGTTTATCTTGGGTGAAGAATTTATTGGTCAAGAGGATGTTTGTATGGTGTTGGGAGACAATATCTTTTATGGTCACGGTTTAGTCGATATGTTAAATCAAGCGGTTGCCAATGTATCCCATCATAATAAAGCCACTGTGTTTGGTTATCATGTCAAAGACCCCGATCAATACGGTGTGGTTGATTTTGATAGTCAGGGCAACGCCTTAAGTCTTGAAGAAAAACCTCTGAAGCCTAAAAGTAACTATGCTGTGGTGGGCTTATATTTTTACCCCAATAGTGTAGTTGAAATCGCTAAAAACATTAAGCCTTCTGCCCGAGGCGAATTAGAAATAACGACGGTTAACCAAACCTATTTAGAGCAAGGTGATTTAAAAGTAGAATTAATGGGCCGTGGTTTTGCCTGGTTAGATACTGGTACACATGAATCGTTACTGGATGCTTCTAACTTTATTCAGACCATCGAAAAGAGACAGGGTTTAAAAGTGGCCTGTATTGAAGAAATTGCTTTTGAAATGGGCTATATTTCCAAAGCTGAGCTGATTAACTTAGCTCAACCCTTGTTAAAAAACCAATACGGCCAATATTTGCTGCGCCGTGCCGAAGAAGGAGAAACACGGATATGAAGTTTATTAGAACCGAAATTCCAGACGTCATTATCATAGAGCCTACTGTATTTGGCGATGAACGTGGCTATTTTGTTGAGACTTTTCGCCAAGATAAGCTCAATGAGTTCTTAGGCTTTGACATCAACTTTATCCAAGATAATGAATCCAAATCCAGCTATGGGGTATTAAGAGGTTTACATTATCAATTAGCCCCAGCCGCTCAAACCAAGTTAGTGCGGGTTATCAAAGGCAAAGTGTTAGATGTTGCCGTCGATATAAGAACGGGTAGCCCTACTTTTGGGCAGTATGTGAGTGTTGAGTTATCAGAGCAAAACAAACGCCAATTATTAGTGCCTCGCGGCTTTGCGCATGGTTTTGTCGTCTTAGAAGATGACACTGTCTTTGCCTACAAAGTAGATAACTATTATTCTCCAGAGAATGATCGTGGTATTGCCTTTGATGATCCCGCATTAGGTATCAACTGGAAAGTAGATAAAGACCGCTTAAAACTATCCGCTAAAGACACCCAGCAGGTCTTATTAGCCAAGGCCGAAGTGTTTAATGGCGGGTCATTGTATTAAGCCTTCGACAGGCTCAATACAAACGGCTTGGGATAGATAGCGTTCGTAGTGAGTCTGTAAAACCCTGCATAAATAATGGAAAATAACATGAAATGTATTTTAGTCACGGGTGCCAATGGTCAACTGGGATCAGAACTTCAGCAACTGGCTCCTTTACATCCTGAACTTCACTTTACTTTTATCACCCGTCAGGAACTTGATTTAAGTGCCAGTGACACTATCAGTACTTGGTTTGCCGATAAACACTTTGATGTGATTATTAATTGCGCCGCGTATACCGCCGTCGATAAAGCCGAAACAGAGCCGGATTTAGCTCATGCCATTAATGGCACCGCAGTGGCAAACTTAGCCACCATTGCTAAAGCCCAACACAGCAGTTTAATCCATGTTTCCACCGATTATGTGTTTGCTGGCCAAAACTTTCGACCTTATCAAGAAACCGATCCGACTGACCCGCAAGGCTTATATGGTGCGAGTAAACTGGCAGGGGAACAAGCCCTATTAAGCATTAATCCCGCAAAATCAGTGATCATTCGCACAGCTTGGGTGTATTCGCAATTTGGCAATAACTTTGTCAAGACAATGTTACGCCTAGGTAAAGAACGCGCTGAATTAGGGGTGATTTATGATCAGGTCGGCTCGCCAACGTCAGCACGAGATTTAGCGGCCGCCATCTTAAGTATCATCGAACATCCCAAATTAGCTAGCTTAACGGGTACTGAAATTTATCACTACAGTAATGAAGGTGTCTGTAGTTGGTATGATTTTGCTAAAGCTATTTTTAGTTATTCGGGCTTAAGTTGTTTGGTGAAACCTTTAGAAACCAAAGATTACCCAACACCGGCAAAACGCCCGCATTACAGCTTGCTAAATAAAGCTAAAATTAAACACGATTTTGAAATCACTATTCCTTATTGGCAAGATAGTTTAAAAGCTTGTCTTCACAGCTTAAACGGTAAATAACATGAAATCACTCTTAGTCACCGGATGTGCCGGCTTTATTGGCAGTAATTTTGTCCCCTACTTTGTTGAGAAATACCCAGAGTATCAAATCATTAATCTGGATTTGCTCACTTACGCAGGTAACTTACAGAACTTAACAGAAATAGCGGGGCATGAACGCTACACGTTTGTCGAAGGTGATATCTGTGACCGGACTTTAGTCGAGCGGTTATTTGAGCTGCATGATATTCGTGGGGTGATTCATTTTGCGGCTGAAAGTCATGTGGATAATTCGATTAAGAACCCCGGTGTGTTTGTGCAAACCAATGTGAATGGTACTTTTACGCTGATTGATGTGGCGTATAAATATTGGCTGGAAAAACCCTTCACCTTTAAAGCCGGATATGAAGATTGTCGTTTTCATCATATCTCGACTGACGAAGTGTATGGCACTTTAGGGGAAACCGGCTTATTTACCGAAAGCACACCTTATGCGCCTAACTCGCCTTATTCTGCCAGTAAAGCCGGCAGTGATATGATAGTGCGTAGTTATTATCACACCTATGGGATGAACACAGTCATTACTAATTGTTCTAATAATTACGGCCCTAAACAACATAATGAGAAACTCATCCCCACCATCATCCGTAAGGCCATCGGCGGTGAGTTAATCCCTATTTATGGTGACGGTAAGAATATTCGCGACTGGTTGTATGTCTTGGATCATTGCAAAGGCATTGACTTGGTGTATCATGATGGCAAGGTCGGTGAAGTGTATAACATCGGCGGTCGCAATGAGCGCACTAATAATTACATTGCCGATAAAGTGTGTGAGATTTTAGATGGTTTAAGACCCAAACCTGAAGGCAGCTATAAAGATCAACTTAACTTTGTTGAAGATAGAGCTGGACACGATAGACGTTACGCCATTGATGCCACTAAGATAGAAACAGAGCTGGGCTGGCAAGCGGATGAAAACTTTGAAACGGGTATTGTAAAGACCATTGAATGGTATTTAAACCGCTGATTAGTTTTATAACTGACTAAGCAGGGTTTGTTGAATTTAACAAGTATGGTGTAATTGCCGACTAGTGATCTACCTCAGACCCTTGCCTGTTTGCTTAAAACCAGTTTGGGTATAAAGCGGCCGGGGTTTAATAGGGGCAAGATTAATATTGAGCTGCTATTTCCAAGGCTTCTCTTGTTTCATCCTAGGCTTCTCCTGCTTCATCCGAGGTTTCTCTTGTTTCATCCTAAGCTTCTCCTGTTCCATCCTAGGCTTCTCCTGCTTCATCCTAGGCTTCTCTTGTTTCATCCTAGGTTTCTCTTGTTCCATCCTAGGCTTCTCCTGTTTCATCCGAGGCTTCTCCTGTTTCATCCGAGGCTTCTCTTGGTTCATCCTAAGGTTTGGAAATTGAAAACCAAGCATCATTTAAAACAAGCTAAAACCCATATAATTCCAAGAAAAACAACGCTGTATAATCGATCAACTTGCTTGCTTTGCCAGAATAATTCTCGCTAAATTACGTAAACCATCAGAGGATATTTCTAAACCAAACGGCGCACCTATTTTCTCAAGCTCATACATAACATCAGTCGCCGCAATAAAAGTAACATACTGCAAGGCTTTAACTTCAGGTAATTGATGAGACAATTCCTTTAACTGCGGCGCTAAACGTTCCCAAGTATCTGTAAAAAAAACTCTAACAGGATCTTCGCCTTTAGAGTTATCCGTGCTTAACCCCGCTTGTAATGCTACCTTTGCCTCCACTAATGTTTCCGTTAAAGCCGCTTTTAAATCTGGGGTTTGCGCATCATCTACCGCTTTTTCTATAGACTGCGTTAAAAAAGTATTCCATTTATCCCATTGAGCTTGCCATTGTTTTTGCTCTACTTCAGTCAATGGAGCCGCCACTTTTTTAGGATGAGCTTTAGAAGCAGTCGGCGCATTAAAAGCTAAACGCAACGCCACGGCATTTTCCTTAGCGGTTACCTCAGTAAATCGTAAACTATTTAATAAAATTAACACCTCACCGACCTGCTCTTCAGGTAAATACTCATGCAAAGTTTTTTCAATATCGCCGCGTGAAGCATTTAAATCTAACTTAAGACCAGAGAGCGCAGGCGCTACAAACTGAGTAATCAAATCTTGGATTTTAGGATCATTCAACTGCTGACCTTGGAGATCAGAGACGTTAACTTGAGTAATCGGTAAACTTAATACGGTCTTATCTTTGTTAATGGTCGGTTTTTGCAGCGTCTCCAGATTCCCTTGCCAATCAATCAATTTAAGACACTTCCCCCCCAAACTTGCACCAATCCGCGCTTGGACATGATTCTGCAATTTAATCTGTTGCTGCTGCCCGGATACTTTTAAATCAGACAACTTTAAATAACTACAACCCTTTTTATCACTCCAAACCTCAGCAGTTTGCCCCTCCCCTTTATACAACTCATTCAGCACTTCTTTTCTAATAAGATTGTAGTCTAGGTCAATAGGCAGGGTAATTTGTTTGGCAAAGCTAGAGGCGGAACACAGCATTAATGGGAGGATTAATGCAAAAGTTGTCGGTTTATTCATTACTTTACCTTGATTAAAATTGCTACGCATGGTGTTCTGCTAATCGCTTAACTAATTACAAATAGCTTAACACGCCATGCGCCGAATCAAAATGGACATGACTAGGATTAATCCCCACTAATTGAATTAACTCATCACCGGCACTGATAGTCGATATTTTTTCCGGCGTAGAATGCGAACCATCCCGGATTAATACTTTAGTATTTCCCCCTTCAACCCACATAGCAAATTGGCCTGCTTTATGGGTGGGTGCTAAGCCAAGCGCTTTTTCTACAGCGGCAATTTTAAGTGCCGAGGTATTATCTTTTGGGTCAAATGTTGCCATTCCCTTAGCATTAATTGCGGCAGTACCCGTTGTTGCACCGTTATGAGCTACAGTTGTTAACACTATATTCTTTCCAGACACATCACTATAACTAATTGAATCTCCGACACTCCAACCCTTTATACTGTCATAATGACTTGCTGAAGGAGTACCATGCACATTAGCAGAAAAATCTAACTTCTCATGTTTTACAGAAGTCGCATCAATATTGATATTTAATGTCCCTGCAATCTTATTAAGTACATCTTTATTGGCTATAAACTGACTGGCGGTAATTGTTTTAGTGGGAGCCTTAGTTAAACTAATTGAACTGATATGACCATTACGCAACTGAGTATGCAAATCTGCTATATAAGTGTATACATTATCACCTGAATCCTTGACTGCTAAATGATAATTCCCTATTTTATTTAAGACCATTGCATCACGACGGACTTGGGTTGCTGATACTTTTAAATCTACCAGTGTTTTATCGGTTTGAGTAATTGCTGTAATCTTAGCTAAAGTATCTTGTAATACATTTAAATTCGCAGCAATATTGGCGCCGGTATCTGATATCTTAATTGAAGATACATGCTGGGTATCAAGCAATACTTTCGTAACATTTGCCGCTAAGACTCCCGAAATATTCAGTTTGTACGCACCATTATTTAACAAGGCTAAGGCTTTCGTATCATTAACTAACTGGGTTGCTGTAATATTTAA
>CAIQNQ010000103.1 GCA_903873165.1 uncultured Methylococcaceae bacterium
AATGACTGTACCTGCTGTTACAGTCCCTATAGCTGCAGGTGCAATGACTGTTCCTGCTGTTACAGTCCCTATAGCTGCAGGTACAGTACCTGAAGTGCCAGAAAAACAGTTAGACTGGCACAGTAGTACATGCCTTCATGTCTTATTAGCAAGAACAAGTAAATATGCGCAATATTTCTGCATGACGAGCAACACGCCATGAACAAAAAAATGCAGAACACCGCTAACTCAAATTCTTATCTTACGAACAATGGCTAACCACCACATTGAAGCATGCACAGACTTCCAGCCTGCTACTGTAGTTACTTTCTTTGGGCTATTAGAGAGACGACTACCCGGCAATAATAGCCAGTCGATCTTTATCTATTCCCAACAACAACTCACCTTTTATCAAGCCTAGCAGCTCTTTACCAGCCATGCTATAACGCCAGCCGTGTAGCAAAGGCAACTCTTCATCCCCGTTCAACAACAAGTCTTCTAAATCTTTACGCGACGCTAAAATACTGGGATTAAGCGCATTTTCTTCCGCTCGCACCCTAACCAATGCGGTCAAAATATCTAAGATAGCTTCTTCTTGTTGGGTTTTCTTGGCCGATCTATCTTTATCTTTAAGTGGTTGCGGTGGACGATTTTTGGCCTCGGTAATTAATTGACACAATTCTTTACCATATCGATTAACTGAGCGCTCATTAATGCCTCTAACACCAGCTAACTCTGGCACTGTTTCGGGTTGTAACTTCGCTAAATCAAAGAGTAATTCATCACGCAATAGCCAACTTTTAGGTCTATCCTCTGCTTGTGCCGTTTTTTCACGCCATGCGGCTAAGGTTTGAATAATTGATAATTGTTTACCTGTTAACTTGTTTTTGCCTTTTACTTTAAACCAGGCTTTTTCAGGGTCTACTTTATACTGCTCTGGATTTGATAATTCGGCAAAATCTTGTGTTAACCAATCAATTCGGTCTAATTCGGTGAGTTTTTGCACCATGATTTGGTAAATCTGGCAAAGATAAATCACATCATCGGCTGCATATTCAATTTCTGAAGGCGTTAATGGTCGCTTGCTCCAATCTGCACGAGTGTGGGCTTTATTTAAATTAATGCCTAAAAAGCTGGATACCAACATGGCATAACCGGGATTATCCTGAAAACCTAATAAGGGCGCAGCCACTTGGGTATCAAAAATAGGTGCTGGTAATTTACCCGACGCTTGAAAGAAAATCTCTAAATCTTGCCGACAAGAATGAAACACCTTGACGATGTCTGTATTGCTCAGCACCTCAAACAATACATCTAAATTAGGTAATGCAATCGGATCCACACAAGCCACCCACTCAGGTGTCGCTATTTGTAATAAACAAAACTTGGGGTAATAAGTCTTCTCGCGCAAAAACTCTGTATCCAGTGCTAACCAAGACTCATTTTTTATCTGCTCACAAAGTGTGGCTAACTGTTCGGGGGTATTAATATATTGTATGGGAGTCATGGGGGTTACAGGCGCTATTATTTAAATTATCCAAAAACCAAAGTATTGTTCAGCTATCTGAACAAAGAAAATCATTGTGGGCGAGGACACCCTCAAAATTCTAATATTTCTAAACCAGAGTTTTCAGGCTGTGTATCGTTTTCTGGTTGCAATTCTTGCTTTAAGCTAACAAAGTCAAACAAGTTCCTATCCACTAATTGGGATGGCGCTACATTTTGTAAGCTGGTAAAAATTGTTTCCAAGCGCCCGGGGAATTGTTTATCCCACGTCGCCAACATCATTTTCATGGCTTGTCTTTGCAGGTTTTCCTGAGAACCACATAAGTTACACGGAATAATAGGAAAGTCTTTAAAAGCCGCAAAGCGCTCAATATCCTTTTCTCGCGTATAAGCTAACGGTCTAATAATGATATTCTTTTTATCATCACTTAATAGTTTGGGTGGCATGGCTTTTAGTTTGCCGCCATAAAAGATATTAAGAAAGAACGTCTCTAAAATATCATCTCGATGATGACCCAAGGCTATTTTAGTCACCCCAGTTGCTTCAGCATAACCATATAAAGTGCCTCGACGTAAGCGCGAACATAAACCACAAGTGGTATTGCCTTCGGGTATTACGCGCTTAACCACGCTATAGGTATCTTTCTCAATAATATGATAAGGCACGCCTATAGATTCCAAATAAGCCGGTAAGACATGCTCTGGAAATCCGGGTTGTTTTTGATCGAGATTAACCGCAATGATTTCAAAGTTAACAGGCGCGGTTTTTTGTAGATTCATTAACACATCAAGCATGGTAAAAGAATCTTTACCACCTGACAGGCACACCATCACCTTATCGCCATCTTCGATCATATTATAGTCAGCGATAGCATCGCCCACCGTATGTCTTAAGCGCTTTTGTATCTTATTAAATTCGTATCGGGATTTTTGCGTTGGATCTGACATGGTCAGAATAATATTGAATGATGTAAGAGAAAAGAAATCCGAGGCCTACTTTTAATAGGCCTCGACAAGAAAATATTAACCGTTATACCGCTGGAAAATTAACGTGGCATTCGTCCCACCAAAACCAAAACTGTTAGACATAATCGTGTTTAATGTCACGTCATCTTGGCGCTCACGCACTATCGGAATGCCTTCAGCTGCAGGATCAAGCTCAGTGATATTAGCGGATGCACTTAAGAAATTCTCTTGCATCATCAGCAATGAATAAATCGCTTCATTAACACCAGCCGCACCTAAGGCATGACCTGTTAATGATTTAGTAGAACTGACCCAAGGCACATTGCCTGCACCAAACACGGCACGCAATGCTTCTAATTCTTTAGTATCGCCCACTGGGGTACTGGTACCGTGTGCATTGATGTAATCAATTTTACCGTCTACCGTCGCCATCGCTTGTTGCATACAACGAATAGCACCTTCACCAGAAGGTTGCACCATATCATAGCCATCTGATGTAGCACCATAACCGACTAATTCTGCATAAATTTTAGCGCCACGGGCTTTAGCGTGCTCAAGCTCTTCTATCACTAAAACACCGCCACCACCAGAAATGACAAAACCATCACGGGTTGCGTCATAAGCTCTTGATGCTGTAGCGGGAGTATCATTATATTTTGAAGATAATGCCCCCATCGCATCAAATAAAACCGACATAGTCCAATGGAGTTCTTCACCACCACCGGCAAATACGACATCTTGTTTGCCCATTTGGATTAACTCCATCGCATGACCAATACAATGCGCACTGGTTGCACAAGCCGAGCTAATCGAATAATTAACGCCTTTAATTTTAAACGGCGTGGCTAAACAAGCAGTATTAGTACTCGACATGGTTCTTGGTACCATGTAAGGGCCAACTTTTTTAACGCCTTTTTCACGCAAGATATCGGCCGCTTCAACAATGTTTGATGTCGATGGCCCACCTGAACCCATTACTAATCCCGTTCTAAAATCAGACACTTCTGTAGCATTTAAACCAGAATCAGCAATCGCTTGTTGCATCGCAATGTAGTTAAATGCGGCACCGTCGCCCATAAAGCGTTTAACTTTACGATCAATTGCTTCATCTAAATCAATATTAATGTCACCGTGTACATGACTACGAAAACCTAAGTCAGCATACACCTGAGAAAAACTTAGACCAGAACGACCTTCCTTTAAGGAATCAATCACTTCTGTGGAATTATTACCTATGCTGGAAACAATCCCTAAACCTGTAACAACAACTCTTTTCATTACTGTGATCCTAAAAATCAGCTGTAGAAGTGAATAGACCTACTCGAAGATCGGTGGCTTCGTAAATGACCTTACCATCAACTTCCATAGTGGCATCGGCAATACCCATCACTAACTTACGCATAATTAAGCGTTTGAGGTTAATGCGATAGGTTACTTTTTTAGCAGTCGGTAATACTTGACCGGTAAATTTAACTTCTCCCACACCTAATGCGCGACCTTTACCGGGGCCACCCATCCAGCACAAATAGAAGCCCACTAATTGCCACATAGCATCTAAACCAAGACAGCCGGGCATTACGGGATCACCTTGAAAATGACAAGCAAAGAACCATAAATCAGGTGTTACATCTAACTCGGCAATAATTTCACCTTTACCGTAAGTTCCACCTTCATCAGAGATATACGTGATACGATCCATCATCAGCATATTCGGCAAGGGTAGTTGCGCATTTTTAGGCCCGTATAACTCCCCCCTACCGGACTTTAATAGTTCTTCGTGCGTAAAACTATGCTGTTTCTCCATTTTATTCGTATACCTTAAAGTAATTATTATTATTAATATAAGTTCATATTATCTTACAGACACTAAAAAAAATCAGCTCAATTTTTACTACCTGTGCGTATCAAAGAAAAATCTTACCCATTTTAATGGTTTTCGACCCTAAACCTAACGACTCTATCTGCATACTTAACCCAACCTCAACCCTTAATCAACGGGGCTAAGCTAGGGTAACTTACTGATAACGCGCTTTAATCGCTTGCGCAAGTTGATGTACAGCCATCGCATATTTATTACTATTATTATATTTCTTAATCACTTTAAAATTAGGGTAAATCTGCCAGAATTCACTACCCTCGTAGGTACTTAATTCGATAACCGTGGGGTCTTTAGAAAAACTAGTTCGACTAGTGACCGGTTGATGCAATTGCCAACCGCTCTTAGCAAAATAATGTGCCACACTGCCTAAAGCATCGTGAGGATGCCATAAGTCTCGTTTACCATCTTTATTAAAATCGACCGCTAGGGTTTTAAAATTACTCGGCATAAACTGCCCATAGCCCATAGCACCTGCCCACGAACCTTGCGGCTTTAATGGATCAAAATGCTCATCCCTAGCCATTATCAAAAAGCTTTCTAGCTCTGACAGAAAATATTTAGACCGTCTTTCCGTATCAAATGACAGGGTTGTTAACGCATCGAAGATACGAGTTTTACCAAAGTTTCTGCCAAAATAAGTTTCTACACCAATAATGCCCACAATATATTCTGGATCAACACCATAAGTAACACTGGCTCGTTGAATTATTTCCGCATGATTTCGCCAAAACTCCACACCATTATTGATATGATCATCCGTCAAAAATTTGTTTCGATAGCGTGTCCAACTGCCCACAGTCGGCTTTGTTGGCCCAATAACGGGAGGCTCTGGCGATTCAAGTTTTATAACGGACTCTAGGCGATTGGCTCTTGAAAATAAGCCATTTAAATACGTTTCAGAAAAACCATGCCGATGCACCATGTACTTTATAAACGATAATAAAGCGGGAGAATGCGAATATGTTCCTGTTAAAACGTATGCCTGATAATTTGTAGAATACGGTGGTTTAGCAGAGTCTTCTGGAGTTTGGTCTAACGCATCACCCGGAAAACTCACCGTAGGGACTTTAGTTAGATTATCTGTATTATTAACACCGACCGGATTAACTACAGTTTCAGTCGCACAACTCGTTAATAAAACGATAAAGATCCCTTTTAGGAAAGTTTCGCAAACCAAATGTGTCATGAGTTTTCTCTAATGAATGCTGAAAAATGAAATCTAACCAATTGATATTATTTTAACGTACCTGAATCAATTTGTTTTTGGTTTAACTGACTTTTTAAGGTAATAAGACGCAATAATAAAACCCGGTTTATGTTGGAGTAAAATAGCTTTAGCTGTTTTTACAGGCAATAGCTGAAGCTATTGCACTCCTATTTTATTTATTGTGAGTTACCTAACATGAAAATACATCAACACTGGCTCACCGATATTACCCACACGCCATCACCCAATTGTGACGAAAGAGCCGATGAAACTGATATTGGTTTGATAGTCATTCATTGCATCAGCCTACCGCCGCAGACCTTTAACACACCTTACATTGAGCAATTATTCACCAATCAACTTAACCCTGAAGATCATCCTTACTTTAAAGAAATCTATCAACTCAAGGTATCAGCCCATTTGGTCATTGGGCGTGATGGTAGTTGTGTGCAATATGTGCCGTTTAATAAACGGGCTTGGCATGCGGGCGTTTCTAGCTATCAAGGACGCGAACGGTGTAATGATTTTTCTATCGGTATTGAATTAGAAGGCGCAGAGACTATCCCTTATACCGACAGTCAATATGCACAACTCAATACAGTAATAGACTTGTTGTTGGCGCATTACCCCACGCTATCTAAACAACATATTGTGGGGCATAGCGATATTGCACCTGGGCGAAAAACCGACCCAGGTGCCTTTTTCGATTGGCAGCGTTTAAAATAAAGCCTAACTGTTGTTATTCAGGCTGTTTTGAACCAACAAGTCCAAAAGATTCTAGTAACATCAATATCACACCTAAGGTAATTGCCGAATCCGCAATATTGAAGGCTGGCCAATGCCACGTTTGATAATAAACATCCAGAAAGTCGATAACATAGCCATAAGCAAGACGATCAATCAGATTACCAATCGCCCCCCCTAAAACTAACGATAAGGCAACCGCTAACACGGTTTCATGTTCTTTTAAGCGTGCCAACCACACCCCAATAACCGCACTAATAACAATGGCCAAGCCTGCGAAAAACCAGCGTTGCCAACCATCCGCTTCACTTAAAAAACTAAAGGCGGCTCCCGTATTACGTAAATAAGTTAAATTAAAATACGGTACTAAAGGAATCGATTGATAAAGCTGCATTGAACTATCTATAGCCCATTTGCTGACTTGATCAAGCACCAAAGCGACAAAAGATAACGCCAACCACTTCAACATTTTTAGATTATGCATAGTGCCTATGCTCTCCATCCCCAGCAACATTTTCTACACAACGTCCACACAACTCAGGATGCTCGGCATGGATGCCGACATCAGATCGTTGATGCCAACAACGCACACATTTATGTTGCTCAGAAACTAATACTTTTAATTTAAGGCCTTCAACTTCAGTTTGAATCGCATCAGCAGGCGCGTCTTGCTCAGACTTAACAGTCGCCGCAGAAGTAATAAATATAAACTGCAATTCACCGGATAATTCACTTAACACGCTTAAATATTCAGCATTACCATACAACTCAAGCTCAGCATTTAAAGAAGAACCAATATCGCCTTTCGCACGACTCTTCTCTAATTCTTTACTGACCGCAGTTCTCACTGTCATTATTTTTTGCCAGAACTCACGATTCAGCGCTGCACTATCATCTAATGGCACTAAGCCTTCGTACCACGTTTCTAAGAACACCGACTCACTGCGCTCACCTGGAATATATTGCCAGATTTCATCAGCCGTATAACTAATGATAGGCGCCAACCAACGGGTTAAGGCTTCAATCACATGATACATAGCAGTTTGTGCAGAGCGACGCGCTAAGCCATCCGTCTTTGCCGTGTATTGACGATCTTTAACGATATCCAAATAGAAGCCACCCAAATCTATCACACAGAAATGATGTACTTTTTGGAAGATTTGTTGGAATTGATAGGTCTCATAAGCCAACTTCACTTCTTCTTGTAAAGCAAAAGCTCTATCTAATAACCAACGATCTAAGGCTAACAAATCCTCTGTTGCTACTAGGTCTTGGGCAGGATTAAAGTCATTAATACTGGATAACAAGAAACGTGCGGTATTTCTTAAACGTCTATAACCATCAGAAGTACGCTCTAAAATCTCATCCGAAACGCGCATTTCACTACGATAGTCAGCAGAAGCAATCCATAAACGTAACACATCCGCACCCAAGTTTTTCATGACGGCTTGTGGCGGTATCACGTTACCTTTGGATTTAGACATCTTCTCGCCGTTTTTATCAACGGTAAAACCATGCGTTAACACAGCTTTATAAGGCGCGACATCATGCATTGCCGTCGAGGCTAATAATGATGATTGGAACCAACCTCTGTGCTGGTCTGAACCTTCTAAATATAAATCAGCTGGATATCTTAATTCCGCACGTTTAGCTAAAACACACGCATGAGTGACACCTGAATCGAACCAAACATCTAAGGTATCTGACATTTTGTCGTAATCATCGGCTTCAGTACCCAATAATTCGGCTTTATCTAACTCAAACCAGGCTTCAATGCCTTTTTCTTCGATGCGTAAAGCCACTGCTTCAATTAACTCAGCAGTGCGCGGATGCAGCTCACGGGTTTCTTTATGGATAAAGAAAGTAATTGGCACACCCCAAGTACGCTGACGAGAAATACACCAATCAGGACGCCCGTCTATCATACTTTCGATACGTGCTTGACCCCAATCAGGAATCCACTCCACTTTTTTAACTTCTGCTAAAGCCAAATCCCGCAGATGATTTTTATTCATCGAGATAAACCACTGCGCAGTCGCTCTAAAAATAATCGGGGTTTTATGACGCCAGCAATGCGGATAACTGTGCAAGATAGCGTGATGATGTAACAACTTACCTTGTGCTTCTAAAACCTCTAGGACTTTCGCATTCGCATTAAAAACATGCTGTCCGGCAAAAAGTTCGGTACTAGGTAAGAACACCCCATCAGCACCCACTGGATTTTCCACGGGTAAACCATATTTCTGACCGACTACATAATCTTCTTGACCATGACCTGGTGCAGTGTGAACAGCGCCCGTTCCCGCATCCGTGGTGACATGATCACCTAAAATAATAGGTACTTGACGATCATAGAATGGATGTTGAACTAACAGGTGTTCCCAAGCAGAACCTTGGCAATAAGCGACTACATGATAATTCTCGATACCATAGCGTAACATCGCATCTTTTAACAATGCCTCAGCAACAACTAATCTTTCTGTTTCAGTTTGAACTACCACATACTCTAAATCAGGATTTAAAGCGACGGCCTGATTAGCTGGCAACGTCCAAGGTGTAGTTGTCCAAATAACAACGGAAATCGGCCCATGACCTTCATGCTCTGGCACATGATGACACGCACCTATAAATGCGGCTTCATCAACGACTTTAAAACGCACATCAATGGCGGGCGAATGTTTATCTTCATACTCAACCTCCGCTTCCGCTAAAGCCGATCCACAATCCGTACACCAATGCACGGGTTTAGCACCCGCCGTAATATGACCTTTTTTAGCAATTTGTCCTAACGATCTAACGATATCCGCTTCAAACCCATAGTCCATGGTTAAGTACGGATTCTGCCAATCACCCAAAATACCTAGGCGGATAAACGCTTCTTTTTGAATTTCTACTTGCTTAGCCGCGTATTCACGACAGGCTTTACGAAATACGGCAGGAGTAACCTTAACACCCGCTTTACCGATTTTCTTTTCTACCATTAACTCAATCGGTAGACCATGACAATCCCAGCCAGGTACATAAGGCACATCAAAACCACTCAGGGTTTTGGACTTGATAATAAAATCTTTTAAAACCTTATTAACAGCATGACCAATATGAATTTCTCCGTTTGCATACGGAGGGCCATCATGTAATATAAACGGTGGACGCCCAGCAAACGTAGCTCTAATCTTTTGATATAAACCGGCTTCAGTCCATTTCTTTAAGCGCTCTGGTTCGCGTTGAGCCAAATTTCCTTTCATAGGAAACTCAGTGTTGGGTAAGTTGAGGGTCTTTTTATAATCTAGAGTCATAACCTTTTTATCTCAGCAAAAATCTTTTTAGTCTCAGCCACATCTTTTAATATTTGGGCTTTTAGTTCTTCTATTGAATTGAATCGTAATTCATTTCTAATCTTTTTATGAAAATGTACTTCTACATAATGCCCATAGATTTCCTTATCAAAATCGAATAGATACGTTTCTAAAATAACTTTAGATCCGCCATCTACCGTTGGACGCGTCCCTACATTAGCCACACCCTCAAACACGACCCCATCAATCCCTGACATGGTGACCGCAAACACCCCATTAATCGGCGTATTTTTTCTAAACATCTGTATATTAGCGGTAGGAAAACCAATGGTTCGCCCACGCTTATCGCCATGCGCGACTCGTCCGCAAATAGAATAGTGGTGGCCTAGCAAAACTTCTGCTTGCGCTAAATCACCGGCATTTAAGGCGTCTCTAATCAAAGTACTGCTTACCCGCACACCGGCCAGTTGATAAGATCCCGTATCATCAACCGTAAAACCTTTCTGCAAGCCCTTTTCCTTAAGCATGGCAAAATTACCGCGTCGCGCTTTGCCAAACCGAAAATCATCACCCACCACTAAATGCTTAACATTGAGTTTATTAATTAAAACACTATCAATAAACTCTTCCGCATCACAGTTTGCAAAGACACGATTAAAACCGACTATCAATAAGTTATCAACTGGTAATTTAGTAAACTGTATGACTTTCTCGCGCAAACACATCAACCGAGAGGGAGCATTATCGCCTAAAAAATATTCTAAAGGTTGCGGCTCAAAAGTCATGACCACCACGGGTAAACCTAAGGTTTTGCCACGCTCCGCCAGCTTTTTAATCACGGCTTGATGCCCCAGGTGTAAGCCATCAAAATTACCAATAGTCAAAACACAGCCATTACTAAATGACTCTAAATGAGATAAGCCTCTAATTAAATGCATTATTTTTTGATGTAGAAAAGACTTTTTTATTCTATCACGCACCGCGTTTAAATGCGGTAGTCATCCGCTAAATGTCGAAATCGCAAACCTGACACGATCAAAGTTCCACCATAAATTAGCATCCCCACTACAATCCATTTTACCAACTGCATAACCCGCTCACCTGCCCCCCAAGCTTGCCACCAATTAGCATCAACCCAGTAATACAAGGCCGCAAACATCAAGGTACTAGCCACTAGCACGCGAGCAAAAAACCAACCCCATCCCGGCATCGGACGATAAATCTTTTCTTTATGTAATTTAAATAATAATAACAGCGCATTAACAATCGACCCCAATGACGTCGCTAAAGCCAGCCCTGCATGTGCTAATGGAAAGACCAAAACCACATTTAATAACAAACTAACCCCCATAGACCACAGCCCATAGCGCACCGGAGTTTGCAAATCATGACGCGAGGTAAATCCTGACACTAACACCCTAATAGCAATATAACCTAACAAACCTGCGGCATAAGCTCTTAAACTCATTGCCGAATTATGCACGTCTTGCAGACTAAATTCTTTATACTGAAATAAGGTTGAAATCATTGGCTCTGCCAACACCACTAAACCAATCGTCGCTGGCATCCCAAACAAGAATACCAAACGCAAGCCCCAGTCCAACGTGTTTGCAAAAGCATCGGAGGTTTTTTCTGCAAAACTTTTCGCTAAACGCGGCAAGATGACCGTGCCCAAAGCCAAGCCCAACATTCCAACCGGAAACTCTACTAATCGATCCGAATAATATAACCAAGACACACTACCGACGGTTAAAAATGACGCGATTAGGGTATCTAACAACAAATTAATCTGCGTGACTGACACACTAAAAATAGCGGGCACCACTAAGCTCAACATTTTTTTGACTTCAGGGTCACGATAACCCCATTTAAATCGCGGTAACAAACCTAAACGTAACAAAGCGGGTACTTGATAGAGTAACTGCACGACACCCGCCACAAAAACGCCCCATGCCAACGCGGTGACAGGTTGAGCCATTAAGGGCGCCCACCAGACCGCCGCCATAATCATACAAATATTTAACAGCGCAGGTGTAAAAGCGGGTACTACAAATTGGCCAAAGGCGTTTAACAAACCACCAGAAAAAGCGACTAAACCAATAAATAACAGATACGGTAAGCAAATCTGCAACAAAGAAGAAGCTATCTCAAATTGCGGACCTTGCAAAGCAAAGCCAGGCGCGATTACAAATATAATGGCAGGGGTAAACACCATGCCTAACAGGGTTAAAACCAATAAGCTTAAGGCTAAGGTACCGGCTGCTCTATCAATAAATAGCTGCATAGCCGCTTTGCCGCCCCGCGCTTTATAATCCTCTATAATAGGCATAAAGGCATGTGCAAAAGCGCCTTCTGCAAATATGCGTCTAAAGAAGTTGGGGATTTTAAAGGCGACAAAGAACGCATCTGTCGCAATATCCACACCTAATAACCGTGCTATTAACATATCTCTAACAAAACCGAGTATGCGAGATATTAGGGTCAAAGCACTGACTATTACAGTAGATTTAAAAAGCTGTCGACTCAAGAGAATTCCTTTTTCCGAAGGTTTATGTTGACAATAATAGCATTTAAAAAGATAATGCGGGGCTATTTACTAACATATCAACACATTGAGACCCTATGGCTAATACAGCACAAGCTAAAAAACGCGCGAAACAAGCGGAAAAAAGCCGTATTCGCAACGCCGGACAACGTAGCAACCTACGTACATTCGTAAAAAAAGTACTTGCCGCAGTTAATGCTGGCGATAAAGAAAAAGCCCAAGCCGCTTTTAAAGTTGTAGTACCTATCATTGACTCTGCAGTTAACAAAGGTATCATCCATAAAAATAAAGCAGCACGTGGTAAAAGCAGACTGAATTCAAAAGTAAAAGCAATCGCTTAATCTGGATTGTTTTCGCTTTATAAAAAGCCGGAGCCTCAAACTCCGGCTTTTTAGTCTGTATCTATAAGAGTTGTTTTATCGCAGGATAATCATTTAACAACTGCTGCCTAAAAGCCTCGATGGCTTGTTCATTATTCCGATCGTCCCTAGCTATAGGCACGGTAATTTCAGTTACAAAGCCCATCGGGGCGGCTGATAAAAACACCAAACGATCAGCCAGCGCAATCGCCTCGCGTAAATCATGCGTAACAAACAACACCGTATGAGGGCGCTCTTGCCACAACACCAATAACGATTCTCTTACTTGCCTAGCAGTCGGTGCATCTAAAGACACAAACGGCTCATCCATCAACAACAAATCGGGATTAACCGCAAAAGCTCTAATTAACGCGACACGCCGACTCATGCCCAACGATAATCTTTCTGGATAGACATGCTGAAACTGAGTTAACTGCATCACCTTCAGCAAATAATCAATCAGCTCAGCATTTTGATCACGCTCCAATACCAACTCAACATTTTGTCGCACTGTCCGCCACGGTAATAAACGCGGATTCTGAAAGACATAGCCTATTTTAGGTTGCGTACCGGATGGCCCCACCACAATCTGACCATCAAAATCCTGATCCAGTCCGGCAATAATATTCAACAACGTTGTCTTACCACAACCCGATGGCCCTACCAAACACACAAATTCATTAGAGCGAATCGTTAACTTAAAATCCGCAATCGCAATATGCTCAGACGCTTGACTGACCGCCGGAAAACTTTTTTTAGCGATATTGATATTAACCAAGCTCACCGCCGCCACCCCAAAGCACGTTGATCTAATGGCTTTAAAATCAATAACTCAATTAATTGAATCACGCCCACAAAGGCCAAGGTATAAGCCAAAATACTTGCTACATCAAACATCTGAAAAAACAAATGTAGCTGATAACCCATGCCATTGCTTCGGCCTAACAGCTCTACCACCAAAATAATCTTCCAGATTAAAGCTAAACCCGTCCGCGTTGCGCCCATGATAAAGGGGTGTAATTGGGGCAAGATAACCTCAAACAACACTTTACGTTTACTTAAGCGATAACTCTTCGCCATATCCATTAAATCTTGATCCAAAGCCCGCGTGCCTTCTCTTATCGTCACAATCACATTGGGCAATTTATTAACCACCACCGCTAATATAGCCGAAGACTCCACCAAACCAAACCAGACATAACATAAAATAATGGTCACTAAGGCGGGCACATTTAAGAAAACCACCAACCAATTATCAAAAAAAGCGTCTAGCTGTTTTTGCCGCCCCAACGCTATGCCTAAAGCACACCCCAATAACATAGCAATCGAAAAACTCATCACCAACCTTAGCAACGTTACGCCCAAATGATAAGGCAACTGCCCTGTTAAACAAGCTTGCCAAAAAACCTGAGCCACCAGTAAAGGCGTTGGCAAGGTGTGGCTATTTAAATACGCCGCCAAGCCTTGCCAAATCAGCAATAATGCCAGCAATGACAACAGTGATAAAAATTGTTTGGGAATCTTCAATCTAAAGTCCAAAAGGTGCCTGAAGTCACATGCTCAGCAGTACCGGTTAATTGATTTTGACTAACACCTCGCAACAACTGATAAATCGTCTCAGCCGCTTGCTGCTCGGCAGTACCCCATTGCTCAACACCGCCCTGACAATAGCGCTGACGTAATAACTCTAAGGTCTTTTCATCACTGACATGGGTTAAAGGCACAACAGTTTGCCAAACACTGTCTTTAGTACATATCTGCTGCTTAGCTAAACGAGCGGCTTTTAAAAAATGCGTTAATGCTGGCTTGTGCGCCTCGGCCCAACTCTTCTTAAAAACATACCCTAAGCTAGGCACATTCGCTGTTACCCCTAAGCCTTTTAAAATCTCACTGCCATCTATAATTTGTCGATAACCTTGAGTTTCTAAACGGGCCGCAAAATGCCAATACGTTAGCAAGGCGTCTAAACGCTCCTGTTTAATTTGCTCATTTAATAAGGGTGGAGCCGCATAGGTTTTTTCAACGGCTTCCGCTAAATTCAACTGCTGTTTTTGCGCTAAGGCTTGCAGCAATAACCAGTTTTTATCTAACTCGCCCCCAGCAATCCCTAAGCGCTTGCCTCTAAGATCAGCTAAACTATGAATCGAACTATTTTCGGGTACGACTAAAGCGCCCGATGTCGTTGAATAAGGATAAAACGTTAAATCTCCACCGGTTGCTCTGATGCTGGACACCCAAATCCAATCAGAAACAATGATATCCACGCTCCCTGATTGCAAGGCAATTTTACCCGCCTCGGCATTAGCCAATGAAGTAACTTGCACCTCAAAATCTGCATTATTTAAAGCCGGATCCGTTTTTAAAACCAACAACTCCCATTCTAGGGTTCCAGTCGATTGCACACCAATGCGGATAGGCGTTTTTTCTGCCGCTTCAGAGAGCCCGCATACACCTAGCCACAGTATTAACAAAAAAATTTTAAATCTCATCGCCCTATTTCCCTAAGAGGTTATAAAGCCACGTATTCTATCTGCACGAAGGCATTGATGCGAGTTTGATTAGTGATTTATGCGGTTTAGGCTGAATATGATGTATTTTTAGATTGATAGTGAACAACTATAGCGTACGACAGTATAAAAATATAAAGCACTGAATCTTGGCAAGACATATTACCAAGATTCAACAGAAACACCATTGATTGTAGTATAGATTTTTAGACTATATGAAGAAAAAGATTAACACCTTCAGGCTCTTTGCCAATGGTAATATTTGTAAATCCAGCGGATTTCGCCAAATATTTCAAAGTATTTGGGCTTCTATGATGCAAATGCCACTCAAAAACTTCCATATAAGATTTACTTGGATTCATCGTTGAAAAATTGCCTATTACTATCTCTCCACCGCCTTCAAGCATGGAGCCTAATTTTTTTAATAAATGAACGAATACTTTGTCGTCAAAATAATCAAAAAGCCCAGCAGACCAAATCAGATCATATTTTGTAGTGGACTGAAATCGCAGTGCATTTTTTACATGAAAAGTAATATTGGGAAGAAAGTTTTTACACAACTCTTGGGCATAATTTACCGCATTTTGATCTTGTTCAATGCAATCAAAATGCAAAGATGCATCTGGATTTTTCTCGAAAAATTGCAGCATGTCCCGACCTGGCCCGCTTGCAAGATTTAAAACTCTTCTGGCGTCTTGACATTTATCATTGACTATTTACATGAAATATCATATAAATAGTCAATGAATACATTGAGAAACAAGCCCGTTGTTTGGATAGGATCATCCCATGAGGACTGGAAGACTTTCCCAGAGGATGTACAGGATGTCATGGGATATGCACTTCATTTAGCGCAACAAGGCGAAAAAGCACCGAATACCAAGCCCCTAATAAGCTTTCAAGGAGCATCTGTGTTGGAAATCAGGGACAATTACCTAGGTGATACCTACAGAGCTATTTATACAGTAAAATTTCATCAGATTGTGTATGTCCTCCATGCTTTCCAAAAGAAAAGCAAAAAAGGAATTGCGACCCCTAAAAATGAAATTGATCTAATCGAACAGCGTTTAAGAACAGCGAAAGAACACTATGACCAACATCACACACACTGACGATGAATCTATTACATCGACCTCGCATCCTTTTGAAGGATTGCCAAACGGTGAAGAACGTTTTGCCAAAGTCCAAATTGCTCGCCAGATTAATCTACTGATTGAGGAACGTGGCTTGAAACAAAAAGAAGCTTCAGAATTACTTGGGATTACCCAACCTGATGTTTCCAACCTCGCTAACGGACGACTTTCTGGTTTTACCTTCGATCGCCTTTACCGTTGCTTATTTGCTCTTGATACAGATGTTGAGATTATTCTCAAGAAACACGCTCCAAATGATGTGACCCCCGCTTGCGTACATGTATCCTATCTTTGATTTGTAGTTGATAGCCCAAATAGCCTTGCAGCGTGTGATATTTTAAACAGTGCGCTAGATCGCGTAGTTTTTGACGCGCTTTCTATCTATTAACGATTGATTAATCGACCATTTAGTTCTTTATAAGCAGGAAATGCCGTATCAAAATAAGCAATCGGGCATCATATATAACGGCAGTGGCAATAATCAGGCGATAATCAGGCGATCTTGTGGATCTTTATGATGTTCGGGCAGTGCGGAGCCAAACTTGCAATTCGAGGGGTGACGGGCAAAAAGCGAACACACTGTGAGGCTTCAACTTCTTCCAACCATTGATCAAAACGACAACCTAGATCAATTCGATCATGCCTTACCAACCAAGACATTTCAAAGCAAGAAATAGCTGAAACTGCAACATCATCAGCTTGTTCAATCAGCTCAATGATGGGCGCTGATAATTTACCGAGAATTTGATTTGTCCACCAGTGCCAGATGTGTGTATCGAGCACGATCATTCTGTCAGCCCCCAATCCTCGGCAGAAAGTGTGTTCATAACATCGCCCAACTCTTTAACACGCCCAGCAAATTGGGGTGGCGGCACCCGTTTTTTAACGGGCAGTATATTAGGGGAGACTTCATCAAGTGGTAATATAACAACTTCAACTCGTTGATGCTGTATAAACTTGGGTATAGAAATAAATTCTGGGGCGTCTTCATATATTTGGCGGAATGCGCTCATAAGTCTCTCCATTAATTGTATTTATTCTATGGTCCGCTATAAATAAAGTTTCTCTTAAATGATAACGGAATGATTTTGTCAATCAAGTTATCATGTTTATATTTGAATTGCTATGAAAGTATTACAATAACCTTGCATTCACATGTATGCTATCTATAATTTTTGGACATAGTATTTAAGTTAAACTTTACCGCATCAATTCTTAACCCAATATAAAAGCTGTGTTGACGCTCACCCTTGATGTCGTACAGGGAAATCGCTCCGACCATGGCCTCACGGGACATAAAAAATTTACTGACTGAGTATGCGCGTATTTATCCTGAACATCTTCCTTATGGTGTCAAGTCGGTGTTAACAGCAAAAGCAACAGACGATTTCTTTATGGCTACTGACGGAAAAGGTATTTTTAAGTTTGCTGAGGTTGAATATAAAGGCTTCAACTCTAGAATTGATTTATTGCAAGGATTAGCAAATATAAAGAACGGTAAGCCATTAACTGAGGTAAGACGCAATAATAAAACTCCATTTATCTTGGAGTAAAACAGCTTTAGCTGTTTTTACAGGCAATAGCTGCAGGAACAGGGACTATACCTGCTGTTACAGTCCCTGTTCCTGCAGGTTTAGTACTTGTGACTAAAGCGGATCGAAAATCAACTCTTTATGGCGATGAATTTGGTGGAAAAGCAGCATTACTTTAAATTATTAACTGCATCAACAAGTTGCAGATTAAGATTCTGATCTTTAAGAACGCCTGATTCAACATCAAAATTGTCATAAAAACTGGGCACTGAGAGACTGGCTTTAACATGACCCGCAAAATAAGGGGCAGAGTTTACAGCGGTTGCCAATACGGTAGATGCACCTCTTGGGCCTGGGGAAGTTGACAATAAAACCAGCGACTTATCCTGAAAGACTTTTGGATTAATACGAGAACACCAATCAAATAAGTTTTTGTAAGCAGCCGTGTAAGAACCGTTGTGTTCAGCAAAAGAAATAATGATCCCATCACTCGCTGCTATTTTTGCTATAAACGCTTGCGCTAATGGGGGATGACCAAGTTCTTGTTCTTTATCAACACTGTACAAAGGTAATTCATAATCGTTTAAATCTAAAATCTCTACCTCAGCACCCTCAAGTAAAGTTGAAGCATAAACGACTAATTGTTTATTAATGGATGTTTTACTACTACTTGCTGCAAATGCTAATAATTTCATGTTTTCTCCTAAGATGGTTTAAGCACCTATTATAAAATGATTTGGACGCACGCAGCCCAACTACCTTCAACTTATCACTTCTTAAACTTAACCACTTTATTTAAGGGACTGAGATTAATTTCATCAATCACTAAGTGGGTCGGTGAAGTTAAAACATACCCGACCGCTTCGGCAACATCTTCTGGATTGATGCTGTTACTCTGATGGTCGCCAGGTTCAAAACTTAAATCATCAAAAAATGGGGTTTTTACCATACCGGGATTTATTAAACTCACCCGCACATTGCTTTTACCGCAATCCTCCCGTAAAGCTTGCGTGAAGCCACGTAAGGCAAATTTACTGGCGCAATAAATTGCGCCTTTACGGCTACCTTTTAGAGCGGCTTCTGAACCTATATAAATTAAATCACTATGGTTTTTACGCTTTAAATCAGGCAATAATGCTTTAGTTAAATAAACTTGGCTGGTAAAGTTTAGTGTTATTAAGGCATCAATCTGCTCATAAGAAAACTCTTCAATTGAGCCAAATTGTCCCATGCCAGCACAGAAAATCACCGTATCAATAGCCGGATGACTTTGTTGAATAGCTTTTATTTTCTGAGGCAAGTGCTCTAATTGGCTTAAGTCTAGAGTGATCGATACAAACAGTGGGTATTGACTTAAGACTTGAGTTGCACGTCTAGCAATACCCAGCACTGTATGACCTTGTTTTAATAATTGTTCAGCTACCGCTAAACCAATGCCAGAGCTACTTCCGGTGACTAATATAGTGCGTGTTAAAGAGTGCATGGAAAAAACACCGATTCAGGAATATAACTTAATAATTGTTCAGTACAATAATTCATCATCTCTTGTTCTAAATCGCGCTGATAAGAAACCATACCTTGCTGATTAGATAGCGGACTCACGAACAAGCGCTCTTCTGGATACAATTTATGTATCTTCTTAAAATAACTCTCTGGTAACCTAAATGTGCCTAAACTGACTGAATGTAACTGCTGCATGTTAATTTGAGAAAAAACCTGCTCAAACAAGCGTTGGTATTGGTCTTGATAACCGGATTGATAAATAAGTGGATCAAAACGTAAACCAATCTGCCAACCCTGAGCTTGTACTTTACAGAGGGCTTCTAACCGTCTTTCCAAAGAAGGCGCTTTATCTTCAACTTTAGTGGCGATTTCGTCAGGATTTAAACTAAAGGCGACGATACAACGCTCAAAAGGGGTTTTATTAAGCAAGCTTCTCACTTGAGTGCTTTTAGTGCGCAACTCTAACCAAGCGTTTGGTATTTGTTCAAATACAGGTAGAAATTGTTCAGCGAAACCTGTGACTGGCTCTAGGGCTAAACTATCGCAATCATAACCCGAGAAAAAATGTACGGGTTGATCCGGAAACTCAGCACAACGGGCTTTAATAGCGGCTTGAAAGTCTTCGTAATTAATAAACAAGACATAATTAGCCGATTGATACATGCCTTGTAAAAAACAATATCGACAGTCGTACAAGCAATTTAGCATGTGTGAGAAATAATAATTTTGTTCTGCCCCCACGCCATAGCCAGACGGAGCTGGCATGGTAAAATTCTTATATTTCTCGGCCAATATTAAAGCGGGCTTTTGTTTTTGGAGTCTAAAATTCTGGGCTTTGGGATTAAAAACCTCACCATAACGACCACAGGTAATGCGATTCGCGTGTGGAAAGCGCGCCAAAATCTCCAACACACGCGGATGTTGCAAGATATTTTCTTCTATATAGATGGTTTCAATCATGGAGGATAATTTTTACAAATGAGTCTTTCAACGATTCATTTTATAGGAAAACACTTGTGAATTATTGCGCTGGCCTTATATAGGTTAAAATATGTTTAACTTAACCAAACTTTATTAAAAATGAATACACAAAAAATTGGTTTCATCGGCGGGGGCAATATGGCCTCTAGCTTGATTAGCGGTTTAATTGCTAGTGGTCATTCTGCCCAACATATATGGGTTTCAGACGTTAACCCAGAGGCTCTTAAATCCTTAGCAGATAATTTAAATGTTAATACATCCACAGACAACGCAGAGCTTATCAATGCCGTTGATGTTGTGGTCTTAGCGGTAAAACCCCAAATACTTAAAGAAGTTGCAACAAATGCCGCGTCTTTAATTCAACAAAACAAATCATTAGTTGTTTCTATCGCAGCGGGCATAAGCCAAGCCAGCCTAAGTGAATGGTTAGGGTCAGATATTGCGATTGTTCGTTGTATGCCTAACACTCCGGCACTGGTATTAACCGGCGCGACAGCATTACATGCCAATTCTAAAGTCAATCCCACCCAGCATGATTTAGCAGAAAGTATCATGCGTTCGGTAGGTATTGCACTGTGGGTTGAAGAAGAAGGTGAGTTGGATGCCGTAACCGCCGTTTCGGGTAGTGGCCCAGCCTATTACTTCTTGCTGATGGAAGCGATGGAAAAAACGGCGATAGAATTAGGCTTAACGCCAAATACCGCGCGGTTATTAGTGCAACAAACCGCTCTAGGCGCAGCAAAAATCGCTTTAGAATCGACTGAATCTCCAGAAGAGTTGCGTAAAAGAGTCACCTCACCTGGCGGCACGACTCAAAAAGCTATTGAAACTTTTGAGCAAGGTGGATTTACAGAATTAGTATCAAAAGCACTGCACGCCGCTAAAGATCGTTCTATTGAAATGTCAAAACCCTCGGAGAAAAGCTAATGGGTGCAACTTACTTTACTGATCCACTTATTTTTTTAATTGATAGCGTATTCTCGCTTTATATATTGGCAGTGCTACTACGCTTTTTATTGCAATGGGGTGGTGCTGGATATTACAATCCAATTCTACAATTTTTAGTCAAAATTACCCATCCACCTTTAAAGTTACTACGTCGCGTTGTGCCTTCGGTGGGTAGAATTGATACTGCGTCTTTGATTCTGATATTTGCTTTACAAATGACTTCAGACTTTTCAATTCGCTTATTGTTAGAAGGCGGCATGATTAATATTGGTGCCCTTGCCATTACTTCTCTTGCGCAGCTAGTGTCTTTATTACTTAATGTATTGGTTTTTAGTATTTTTGCTAGAGCACTACTCAGCTGGGCAAATCCGGGTACTTTTAGTTCTGCTGAATCGGTATTAAGAACCATCACTGAACCAGTGCTAGATGTTTTTAGACGTGTAATTCCAGATTTAGGCGGTATTGATTTATCACCGTTAGCAGCCTTATTGGTTTTGCAAATGGCAAAGATGGTTGTTTTGCCGCCGTTCTATGAACTAGCTAGTTTAATCAGTTAAACTGTTTTGGAGCCGAGCAATGCTGCTCTTTTTTGTTTAGCACGCTCGGCTTTTTCCTGATTTTCTTTCTCTATACGTAAGTTTTTTGCTTCGTAACGTTTTCGGGCTAATTGAGCAGCCGCATACTGCTGAGTTTTAAAAAAGTCCAACTCAGTTTCAACAAAAGGCTCTACATATCGCATCTCAATACAATCAACAGGACAGGGTGATATACAGAGTTCACAACCTGTACATTCAGAAGCTATCACGGTATGCATAAACTTCGCCGCCCCTAAAATGGCGTCAACAGGGCAAGCGGCAATACATTTAACGCAACCGATACAGTCTTCTTCAATAATAAACGCCACTTGCTTGGGTTTATGCTCACCAAACTCTGGATTGAGTGGTTTAACCGAAAACCCAAGTAACTTAGCTAATTGCTCAATCCCCGCCTCTCCACCTGGAGGACATTGATTGATATCAGCTGCTTCTGCGGCTATTGCTTCGGCATAAGGTCGGCAGCCCTTAAAGCCACATTGACCACATTGTGTTTGGGGCAAAATTGCATTTATTTGTTCTATCACGCGCTATTTAAATTATTTCTTTTTACCAAACAGATTACTAATCATCGCCTTTGTTCTAGCAATATCATCTTTTACAAAATTAATTGGATTTTGTTCCGGTATAGGCTCATAAGGTTCTGCCTCAACTTCCGCAACGGGTTCTTGAATTGGTTTAATCTTAGTTTCAAGAACGGGTGACACGACAGCAACTGGCTCAGTTTCTTTTATAGTTGCTTCTTCTGGTGTTTTTTTACCTAAGAGACCTTTAAATTTACCCGCAAAGCCACTACTGGTTTCTTTAGCGACAACAGGTGTTGGCTCAGTCACGACTGGCTCAATTACCACAGGAGTGACTTGCACAGGCGCTGGAACGGGTTCTGGAGCAGGAGCAGCAACTACCGTATCAGCAGCTTCTGATTTACCCCGACCCAATAATCCTTTTAACTTGCCAAAACCAAACGACTTGTCTTCTTTGGCCGCAGATTGAGTAGGTTCTGGTTGGATTGTTTCTATAGGCGTTGGCGTAACTTCAGGCTGTACTGGCGAAATTTCTGATAAAGCTACGTTAACTTCAACCTTCTCAGGGCCTTTGGCAAATAAACCTTTAAACCGAGAAGATAGCCCCGCACCTGATTCTTTAGTTGCCGCCGGAACTTCTTCTTTAAACGCTTCAGGTTCTGGTAAGACTACTGGTTCAGATACTACAACAGGCGCGACTTCAGCTAAAGTAACTTCTGCTGCTACTGGTTTTACTTCAGGGATAATAAGTTCAGGTTTAGGTTGAACTTCTGGCTCTGGTTCTAATATTACAATCGGTTCGACTTTATGGGTTTCCAATATCTGCGTGGCTTGCGGAGTATGGGTAGAAGTGGCCTGGAGTTGTTGCTCTAATAAAGAGACACGCGCCAATTCTGCTTGGCTCTTAGCAACCGCTTCAGCTAAGGCTTGCTCAGCTTTATCTTGCTGAACTTTTAATATAGATTTTTGATCTTCAAGCGCTTGTTCTAATTTTGAAAGTTGATCTTGTTGCGTAACCAAGGTTGTTTGTAAAGTATCTCTTAACGACTCTAATTCCTTGCGTTGTAATGTTTCAACCTGATAGGCTTGATCCAATTGTACTCTAGCTTGCTGTTCACTTTGTAAGCGCGTGGCTAATAAATTGGTCACTCTATCGTGTTGTTGCCACAAACCTTCAGCTTTAATGTCGCCCATAAGAGGCACAGGACGCTCACCTAAATCAAATCGAGTAGCTAGCGATTGAACCAAACTTGACACTTGTTCATTACGAAGTTTAACTAAACTCTCATGATTTTTAGCGCGTTCAGTTTCAGTTTCAGCCGTTTTTAGGGCTTGTTGCAATTGTTCAGTATTGACCTGTAATTGCTCTTGAATCGACTTTAATTCTGCTTGTGCTGTTGCTATTTGTGCCGATAAATTAGCTTGTTCGGTACTATGCAACTTATCATTGAGGCGAATTTTTCTTTTTAAGAAACCAACTCTTATGCTGTACAAGATTGCCGTTATGAGAAATACAGCACCCGCTAAAATACCTGCGTTAATCTGATTAATAACTGCCCATGCCAACCAATCAGAAAAAAGTTGATTAATTAAAGGTAAATAAGTTTCCATAAAATACGTTTCTCAATAAAAAGTAATAAGCGTTTTCAATTCTGCGGAACAGCACAGCAGCGAGTTCTTTTAAACAGTACCTTATACAATAAGATTGAAAGATTGCAAAAACAAATGATTATTTATTGATCAATATATCGAGAACAATTTACTTTTAATATTAAAATTCAATACCTTGCTCTGCCTTGATGCCTTGTTCAAAAGCGTGTTTGATGAGCGTCATTTCAGTTACTGTGTCAGCAAGCGCAATAACTTCGGGTGCAGCATTACGCCCAGTTAATATTAAATGGCTCCAAGCCGGTTTCTCGTTGCGAATAAAGTCAGCAATAGCTTGACCATCAAGCCAACCATATCCACAGCAATAATTAATTTCGTCTAATAAGACTAGATCAAATTCACCAGAACGAATTTTTTCTTTGCTGAACTCCCAAATGGCTTGCGTAGTTTTGATATCTTGTTCTGGATTTTTAGTATCCCAAGTAAAGCCATCACCTAAAGCATGCCACTCTATATTATCAAAACGAGCGGCGGCCTTTTGTTCACCTGTTTGCCATTGACCCTTAATATATTGAATAACACAGACTTTCATACCCCAACCAGCGGCCCTAAAAACCATCCCCAAAGCACTTGATGATTTACCTTTACCTTCACCCATATTAACTAGAACTAGTCCGTGTCGGCGTTCTCTCGATTTCATATTCAGATCCCTAATTTAAATAAACACCAAGAAAAGATAATAATTTTACAAAAGTGAGCCGCCTTTGGCTTTCAATCATGATAAAGTTGCCTTATTCTTACCACCCTCATTGTAACCTTAAAAAATCATATTATGACTCAAGCAACTGTATTATTTTCTGAAGCTAAACAAGTTATACCCGGCGGTGTTAACTCGCCAGTACGTTCATTTAGTGGTGTGGGTGGCACTCCAGTATTTATTGATCATGCAGTTGGCCCTTATATAACGGATAGTTTTGGCAAACAATATATTGACTATGTCGGTTCTTGGGGGCCAATGGTTTTAGGTCATGCACATCCAGAAGTGATTAATGCCGTAAAAGTCGCGGCAGAAAAAGGTTTAAGTTTTGGGGCGCCCACTGAAATTGAAACCAGCATGGCGCAAAGAGTCTGTGAATTAGTTCCCTCATGTGATTTAGTGCGCATGGTAAGTTCTGGAACTGAAGCAACCATGAGTGCAATTCGATTAGCCAGAGGCTATACAGGCCGAGATAAAATCGTCAAATTTGAAGGCTGTTATCATGGACATTCTGATTCTTTGTTAGTTAAAGCGGGTTCAGGTGCGTTAACTTTTGGCGTGCCTAGCTCACCTGGAGTTCCCGCTTCTGTTGCAGCAAATACTATTACCTTACCTTTCAATGATTCAGCAGCCGTCAAACAACTTTTTGCTGAAATTGGCGATCAAATCGCCGGTATTATCGTAGAACCAGTCGCTGGAAATATGAATTGTGTTCCTCCTGTACCTGGCTTTTTAGAAACATTGCGGCAAGTTTGTGATGAACACGCTAGTGTATTAATTTTTGATGAAGTAATGACCGGCTTTAGAGTGGCATTACAGGGTGCTCAAGGTCTATATAACATTCAACCCGACCTTACGACTTTAGGAAAGATTATTGGTGGCGGCATGCCAGTTGGGGCTTTTGGTGGCAAGCGTCACATTATGGAACAGCTAGCACCACTAGGCCCCGTCTATCAAGCAGGCACATTATCAGGCAACCCTGTTGCGATGGCTGCGGGCTTAAAAACTTTACAGCTAATTGCTGAGCCGGGATTTTATGAAAATTTAACGTTAAAAACTACCCAATTAACCTCTGGATTAAAAGATCACGCACAAAAAGCGGGCATTGCTTTAAGTACTAATCAAGTAGGTGGCATGTTTGGGCTATTCTTTAGTGCTGAACCGCACATATCCAGCTTTGCTCAAGTTATGCAATGTGATCAAATCCTATTTAAACGTTTTTTCCAT
Organism: uncultured Methylococcaceae bacterium; assembly: GCA_903873165.1. Lineage (GTDB taxonomy): Bacteria > Pseudomonadota > Gammaproteobacteria > Methylococcales > Methylomonadaceae > Methylobacter_C. The sequence goes on from CAIQNQ010000103.1 coordinate 25,795, forward strand.
GCCATGCTTGAGGCAGGTGTCTACTTAGCACCGTCAGCCTTTGAAGCAGGCTTTGTTTCAGCGGCTCATACGGATGCTGATATAGAAAAAACCTTAGACATTGCTGAGACGGTGTTTAAAAACTTATAAAAATAGTCGACGGCATTAATAAATCATAGAGAACCACCGACTCAAAAAAAAGGCACTTAACTAAATTAAGTGCCTCATAGTGGCAACACACAGGAGATCGAGAAACATTTACAATAGTTAAAGCAGTTAATATGCCAATCCACCAAAGGCCTGCACAAACTAACTGTTACTCAGTAACTATTACCAATGACTGGCTCTTACGCCCCATCATGAGTCAGTTTTAAAGCATCACCCCCCTGTATTTGCACATGTTTAGAGCAAAAATAAATTAAATCCCTTAACTTGCCCATCTAATATCTAATGTGGATTTCAATCTGCAATGTCTAAATCATTACTAAGACGCTATTGGGTGTTAGAATAGTGACAAAAATCCCACCCTCGTAACATTTATAACTATTTGAGGATACTATGCGGAACATGAAGTTTTTACCCGCGATTGTTGGTGTACTATTACTTGTCGCGATTATTGTATTTATTGCATTCCACTTCATCTTTCTTGATTTATTCGTTGATCTCTGGTGGTTTCAATCTTTAAAACTAGAACCTTATTTCTGGCAAAGACTACTCTATAAGTTTTTTCTTTCTGGAGGGGTTACTCTTTTCTTCTTTGCTATTTTCTTTTTTCATTTCTGGATTGCGGCGAGTTATTTAGGCATTGTCGAACCCGAAGAAACGCAAGCTAATCTAAATCGTCGCCGTAACTTTCAACGCTTTACTAATGTCTTTATGAATGGCTCAGCGACGGTATACACACCTATCTCTTTAGCTTTGGCAGTGTTTATTGCCATCCCTTTTTATAATCAATGGGAAACCGCGTTACTGTTCTTTTTCGGACAAAACTCTGGCGTTAAAGAAAGCATCTACGGCAACGACATCAGTTTTTATATGCTGTCGTATCCAATCTTTGTGTTAATTCAAAAAGAACTATTAATTACCGCCAGCGTGTTGTTTTCTGGTATTGGAATTTTGTATTGGCTGGAACATAATTTTATACCTAATCAAAACAAAGCCTATCCGTTCGCTGTTAAAGTACATTTAGCTATTTTACTTAGCTTTGTAGTGGGTTTTGTGGTTTGGGGCTTTATGCTAGAGCGGTTTAATTTGCTCTACACTGAGACTCATGAACCTATCTTTTATGGCCCAGGTTATTTAGAAATTTTTTATGACTTAAAAGTCATCTGGCTAAAAATTGCTACTTTTATCGCTACGGCTATCTCTTTAGGCTTACTGATATTCTCAACTGAACATCGGATTAAAAAGCCATTTTTTATTGCTTTAGGTCTTTTTATAGTGGCGATGGCTGTGCCTTATGCGCACTTTATTCCTGATTCTATCAATCGATACTTGGTTAATCCGAATCCAGTATCGACTAATAAGCCGTTCATGCAACAAAATATAGATTCAACGCTAACCGCTTATAATCTAAATAATATTAATACTGTTGATGTGTCTATTCAATTGAATGCAACTCAAGACATTGAAACGTGGGGTACTCAAAAACGTTTTGAAAATATTCCTGTTTGGGATAGAGAGTTTATAGTTGATAGTTATAAACAACTCCAAGAAATCAGGCCGTATTACAAAATATTGTCTGTTGATGAAGATCGATACTTTATTTTAGACCACACCCGCCAAGTTAATTTAGCCGCGCGTGAGGTCAATACCACTAAACTGCCACCCGAAGCGCAAAACTGGGAAAACATACACTTACGTTATACACATGGCTATGGTGCAGCTGTGACCCCTGCCGCACAAGACGCCAATAAACCGTTGGTTTGGTATTTACGTGACTTAAGCATGAACTCTGATGTCGGGTTTAAAGTTGATACCCCCGATATCTACTATGGCCTAGAAAATTATGAGTACGCCATTGTTCCGAATAAACTTAATATCGAAGCGATTGCTGGCACTGACCCTAACATCACCTTACCTTATCATGGTGAAGGTGGCATTCCGATTCCATCCTTATTTAGAAAAGGTCTATTATCCTTATACTTTAAAGATGAAAAGATTTTCTTCTCGTCTAATATTAGTAGTGAAAGTAAAGTCAAAATACATCGTAATATTACCGAGCGTATTCATAAACTCGCGCCTTTCTTACACTTAGATAAAGACCCTTATCTTGTCATTAATAAAGATCGATTTTATTGGATACAAGACGCTTATACCGTTTCAGATAAATTTCCAATTTCTCAACCGATTAATCACGCATTCTTAGATGGCAAAGAAACTTTTAACTACATTCGTAACTCGGTCAAAATTGTAGTTGACGCTTATGATGGCGACGTAGACTTTTATATTGCTGACCCAGCTGATCCTATTGTTAATGCTTATAGTAGTGCTTATCCGCATTTATTTAAAAATCTGACCGAAATGCCCGCCGATCTAAAACAACATCTACGCTATCCACGAGATTTGTATAGTTTGCAGATGAAAATGTATGCAAAATATCATCAGCAAAGTCCTGAGTTGTTTTATGAACAAGCAGAAACGTGGGCGCAAGCTAATGTCAGAGGTCAACCTGTTGAACCCTATTATCAAACCATGGACTTTGGTAATTGTAATGATTCCGAAGAGTTTGTATTGATTGAACCCATGACACCCGTTAATCGCACCAACTTAAGTATGATTGGTGTAGCAGGTACAATGGATAAAACCATTTGCGACGGTAGCTACAATCCTAGTATTACGGTTTATAAATTTGGTAAAGATATTCAAGTTAATGGCCCTGCACAAATTGAGGCCTTAACCCAACAAGATCCAGAAATATCCGCTCAGTTCACTTTATGGGGACAATACGGCTCAGTCGTTGAAATGGGTAGGATGATTATTATGCCAATGGGCCATACAGTGCTGTATGTACAGCCCATATATATAGCATCCACTAAAGATAAAATGCCGCAATTGACTCGAATTATTGTTTCTATTGGTAATGAAACCATTATGGACACCACTTTATGGTCAGCCTTTAATCGTTTAAAACAAATCTTTATGAAAAATGCAGCCGAAAGTGATGGCACAGAAACGCCTAAAGCTATCAAAATGCAATAGGGTCGACTTTACTGCTCGTAGCACTTGCAACGAGCAGTAAACATCAAGAATATTCGATTAAAATCTAACTGAATGCTACATCAAACCCTTATTAATCATCCAGCTACTCCTTCTGATGTCGTGAGTCTGTTAACTGCAACACTCACCGAACTACCAGAAAACCGCTTGCTTCTAAGCTATCAATTAACTGGAGATTTAAGCCAACTATTAATTCCAGAATTACAAACACCGTCCGCTGGTGATAACTTATGGCAACATAGTTGTTTTGAACTTTTCATTGCTCAAGCAGACACGGAAAATTATTATGAGTTTAACTTCTCTCCCTCTACTTTATGGGCGGCCTATGCTTTTAATAGTTATAGAGTAAGACAAGAATGGCACATTAAAAACGCTCCAAACATACGCATTAGCCAGACATTAAACCAACTCCAAGTTGAAGCCACACTAAATTTAACTGACTTACCGTTGTTAAACTTTAATAAAAATTGGTTAATCGGTTTATCCGCTGTAATCGAAACGAAACACAATGACTTGTCATATTGGGCCATAAAACACCCCGAAGCACAGCCTAATTTTCATCATCGTGATGGCTATATCCTTTACACACCACTCACTTAAACTTATGAAATTTGGTATAGATCGCTTACTTGAAGACGCCCAACTAAGACAGCCACTTATGGGCAAGCGTCTTGCACTACTAGCCCACCCTGCTTCAGTTACTCAAGATTTAACCCACAGTTTAGATGCCCTCTCAAGTTTGCCAGAGTTAAATATCACCGCCGCCTTTGGTCCACAACATGGTCTGCGTGGGGACAAACAAGATAATATGATTGAGTCGCTGGACTATATGGATCCAGAATTAGGTATTCCGGTCTTTAGTTTGTATGGTGAAGTCCGTAAACCGACTGATGCTATGATGGATACCTTTGATATCTTATTAGTGGACTTACAAGATTTAGGTTGTCGTATTTATACCTTTATCACCACGTTGCGTTATGTTTTAGAAGCAGCCGCTGTGCATAATAAAAGCGTATGGATACTCGATAGACCCAATCCTGCAGGCAGACCAATTGAGGGTTTAATATTACGCTCCGGTTGGGAAAGTTTTGTAGGCGCTGGCGCACTGCCCATGCGACATGGTTTAACCATGGGAGAACTAGCCCACTGGTTTATTGATACTTTAAAATTAGATGTCGATTGCCAAGTCATTAAGATGCAAGATTGGCAACCAGAAACCGCACCGGGTTATGGATGGCCTGTACAAGAACGTACCTGGATTAACCCCAGCCCTAATGCCCCCAGCCTTTGGATGACGCGCTGTTACGCGGGCACTGTCTTATTAGAAGGCACTACATTATCAGAAGGACGCGGCACAACTCGGCCCTTAGAATTGTTTGGTGCTCCTGATATTGAGGCCAAAACTATCATTAAAACCATGCACCAATTAGCACCGCAATGGTTAACAGGTTGTCGCTTAAGAGAATGTTGGTTTGAACCCACCTTCCATAAATATGCGGGCCAATTGTGTTCAGGTGTGCAAATTCATGTTGAAGATCAAACCTATGATCACAACCAATTTAAACCTTGGCGAATACAAGCCTTGGCTTTTAAAGTTATACGCCAACTAAAGCCTGATTATCAACTTTGGCGTGATTTTCCTTATGAATACGAGCTGGATCGCTTAGCTATTGATGTGATTAATGGCTCAACATTATTACGCGAATGGGTCGATGATCCACAAGCTATTCCTGCCGATTTAGAATCACTTACCCAGATTGATGAACAGGCTTGGCAGCAAGAGCGTTTAGTTTATTTGCTTTATTAAGCCCTCTGCTACAATACGCACTTTTTAAACCTAGATAAATATAGAATCATGGATGTTATCCAACGCATAGCCGAAGAACTCTCCGTAAATAGCCAACAAGTAAAAGCGGCTGTCGCTTTATTGGATGAAGGTAGTACCGTCCCGTTTATCGCTCGTTACCGAAAAGAAGTCACTGGCGGTTTAGATGACACGCAGTTAAGGCAATTAGAAGAGCGCTTAGGTTATTTGCGCGAACTGAATGCTCGACGCGAAACGATTTTAGATAGCATTAACTCGCAGGGTAAACTCACCCCAGAATTAGAAAAGGCCATTATTGATGCCGATACTAAAACCCTACTAGAAGATTTATATTTACCTTATAAACCTAAACGTCGCACCAAAGCCCAAATTGCCAGAGAAGCGGGCTTAGAACCATTAGCCGATGCCATTTTAGATGATCGCAGTGTGATTCCAACAGATATTGCCCTTGCTTACATTAACACCGATAAAGAAGTGCCTGATGTGGCCGCCGCTTTAGAAGGTGCGCGACAAATTATTATGGAACGCATTTCTGAAAGTGCTGAACTCTTAGCCGAATTGCGTGATCGGGTCTGGAAAGACGGCATTATTCATGCGACAGTCATCCTTGGAAAAGAACAGACTGCAGAGAAATTTAAAGATTACTTTGACTACCAAGAAGCCATCAATAAAATCCCATCGCACCGCGCTTTAGCTTTATTCCGGGGTCGCAATGAAGATTTATTAAACATTAATCTTAAACCAGGGCTTGAAGAAAAAGACGCGCATTTATTATGTACACAATTTGTTTCTCAACACCTAAATGTCACTGATACCACTAAACCTGCAGATGCATGGTTAGCAGAAACTGCGCGGTTTGCTTGGAAAATTAAACTGTTTACCCGTATCGATTTGGATTTGAAAATGCGCTTAAGAGAGGCCGCCGAAACCGAAGCGATTAAAGTCTTTGCTAATAATTTAAAAGATTTGTTATTAGCCGCTCCCGCTGGCTCAAAAGCCACTATGGGTTTAGACCCCGGCATCCGTACTGGTGTTAAAGTGGCTATTATTGATGCCACTGGTAAAGTCTTAGGTACTGATACTATCTATCCGCATCCCCCGCGTAAACAATGGGATGAATCTATTGCCACCTTAGCTAAATTAATCGCACAACATCAAGTTTCCCTAGTCAGTATCGGTAACGGTACCGCATCAAGAGAAACGGATCAATTAGTCGCTGATGTTATCAAACGTCACCCCGAACTAAAATTTACTAAAATTACGGTTTCAGAAGCGGGTGCATCGGTATATTCAGCCTCTGAACTCGCGGCTAAAGAATTTCCTGAGTTGGATGTATCCTTACGTGGTGCTGTGTCTATTGCTAGACGCTTACAAGACCCATTAGCAGAGTTAGTAAAGATTGATCCTAAATCCATTGGCGTCGGTCAGTACCAACATGATGTTAATCAATTTCAGTTAGCAAAAAGCCTGGATATTGTCGTTGAGGATTGTGTAAACGCGGTAGGGGTAGATGTTAATACAGCCTCAGTTTCTTTACTTAAACAAGTGTCTGGCTTATCCGCAAGCGTCAGTGAAAATATTGTTACCTTTAGAAATACCAACGGCCCCTTCTTAAATCGTAAGCAATTAAAAAAAGTACCCCGATTGGGTGATAAAGCTTATGAACAAGCGGCTGGATTCTTAAGAGTCATGAATGGCGATAACCCTTTAGATGCCTCTGCGGTGCATCCAGAAGCTTACCCTGTGGTAGAAGCGATTATTGACAATACCGGCAAATCTATACGCGATTTAATTGGTCAAAGTCAATTTTTACGCTCGTTAAACCCTACCAACTATACCAATGCTGACTTTGGTTTACCAACTGTCACTGATATTTTGCAAGAGTTAGAAAAGCCTGGTCGTGATCCTCGTCCAGAATTTAAAAGTGTCGAATTTAAAGCCGGTATTGAAAAGATATCTGACCTTAAACCTGGCATGAGATTAGAGGGTGTTGTCACTAACGTGGCTAATTTTGGTGCCTTTGTGGATATTGGTGTGCATCAAGATGGCTTAATTCATATTTCACATCTATCTGATACCTTTATCAAAGACCCTAGAGATGCCGTAAAAACGGGAGACATGGTTAAAGTAAAAGTATTAGAAGTGGATGCTGAGCGTAAGCGAATTTCCTTATCTATGAAAACTACTACAGATGAAGATTTTGTGGAAGCTAAGCCAGACCATAAATCCACAAAAGCACCAAACAAAGCGAAACCACAACCTGTTGTTCAAAACAGTATGGCTAACGCTTTTGCAAAAGCTTTAAAAAAGTAGAGTTACTCTAAAGATATATATGAACAACAAGGCGTTGCTTATTCCATCAGCGCCTTGTTAGTTTTGAAAAAATGACATCAAGCTTCTTTAGGTTCAATGCGTTTACGAATGCCATCAGGCATTTCAAGTTTCGCTCTATCCCAACCCTCTAAATCTAATACTTCATCCAAGCACTTTTCCATTAACTCATGCGCTTGTTTTGTAACTTCTGCAATGCGTTCATGCACTTTCTTTTGTACTTCATTTTCAACTGGCAATTCCAAACAAGTTTTTTGATAATCAAATAACTTACGTAAATTGCTAATTTGCATACTGATATGCACAGGACATGCACAGGTATAAAGGGCCGCTTGATTATTAATAATAGCCAACTGCAAGGCCGTAAATTTATTATCAAGATTCATCTAGTTTCTCCTCATTATTTTTTTGCGACCGTTTATTTTTATTGCTTGAGTTCAAGCTATATTATTTTTAGCAACTCGGCCTTTATTGCTGTGATTATGATAACTCTAATATGTGCTACTGCCATCATTTTCTTATTAAAACGGTGAGTTATTACTGCTTAAGATACTTTGACTTAAATCGCCATCATTAAATTTTAAATAGCCTATGCACATCTTTTTAATAGATGCATTAAAAATATTTTGACTGCTGTGCTTTTTGGCTTTATCATTCGCGTCAACAAAAAAGATGCAGAAAAAATGAATATTAAATACCTAGTCAACGTATCAGCCGGACACCCTTTTCGCGAGAGTATTCAACATGCTTTAGATGGAGATACTGCGGTTGTACAACTGAAAGATGTCGATCCAGAAAAAGGGCTTGATAGCGCTCAACTGTTCAAAGTGCATTTAACGGGTCGTAAAAGTCCTGATTATTTACAACGAGGCGATATTCTCTTTGTCGGACGTGGTTACCGGATTTTTGCGGTGCTAGTCGATCAGGATTTACAGCCTACCGTGGCTGGATCGCACTTCTTTATTCTCAGGGTTAGACCAAACAACCCAGATGTCAGTCCAGATTATTTGGTTTGGTATATTAATCATAAACAAGCACAACGGTATTTTGCTCAACATGTAGCAGGCTCAGCGTTACCGCATGTCACCCGTACCACGCTTGAAGACTTACCGGTGCTGGTTCCGCCCTTAGCGGTGCAGGAACACATAGTCAAATTACACCATTGCCGACTAAAAGAAAAAGCCCTACTGGAAAAGTTAATCGAGAAGAAAAAACAGCTTATAGATGGCTTATTAGATAAAACATTAGAACCGTATCACGAGGATAAAACATGAGTACACAAATCAATCAAGATGAAATTAACAGCATTCTCTGGAAAGCCTGCGATACCTTTCGGGGCACTGTAGATGCCTCAGAGTATAAAAACTATATTCTAGTGATGCTGTTCGTAAAATACATTTCTGATGTGTGGCAAGAACACTACGAAAATCTAAAAGAAAAATTTGGCAATGATGAAGACATGATCTTACGCCGAATGCAACGTGAGCGTTTTGTATTGCCCAAAGGCTGTAATTTTCAAGAACTCTATAACCAACGCAACGAGCCCAATGTTGGAGAGATTATCAATATCGCCTTAGAGCATATTGAAGAAACCAATAAACAAAAGCTCTCAGGTGTGTTTCGTAATATTGATTTTAACTCAGAAGCTAACTTAGGCCAGACCAAAGACCGCAACACCCGCTTAAAACATCTGTTAGATGACTTTAATGACACCCGTTTAGATCTAAAGCCGTCTCGGGTGGGTAATCTGGATGTGATCGGTAATGCCTATGAATACCTAATCGCCCGCTTTGCCGCTGGTGCAGGTAAAAAAGCCGGGGAATTTTACACCCCCGCAGAAGTGTCAGAATTGATTGCCGAACTGGTTGACCCACAAGCAGGAGAGCGTATCTCTGATCCTACCTGTGGTTCAGGCTCATTACTGATTAAATGCGGCAATCAACTCTTAAAACGCGGCATCAAAGACTTTGCCTTATATGGTCAAGAAATTACCGGCGCCACTTGGGCATTAGCAAAAATGAATATGTTTCTGCACAGTATGGATAATGCCCGTATTGAATGGGGCGACACCATTAGAAACCCTAAGCTGATTGAAGACGACACCACTATGAAGTTTGAAGTCGTGGTAGCTAATCCACCATTCTCTCTGGATAAATGGGGCTATGAAGTGGCCAGCAACGATCCTTATCAACGCTTTCATCGGGGCTTACCCCCCCAATCTAAAGGCGATTATGCCTTTATCTTGCACATGATAGAAACGACTACTCAAGATTCTGGCAGAGTCGGCGTGGTAGTACCTAATGGGGTATTATTCCGTGGTGCTGCCGAAGGTAAAATACGCCAACAACTGATTGAAGAAAATTTACTGGACGCAGTCATTGGCTTACCAGCCAATCTGTTTTTTGGCACGGGAATCCCGGCGGCAGTATTACTATTTAAACGTAATAAAGCCGATAACAAGGTACTGTTTATTGATGCCAGTCGCGATTATCAAAGCGACAAAAATCAGAACAGACTCAGACAAACTGATATTGATAAAATTCTCACCACCTATCAAGCGAGAATCTCTGTCGATAAATATGCCTATCTTGCAGACATTAAAGAGCTTAAAGAAAATGACTTTAATCTTAATATCCCTCGCTATGTTGACACCTTCGAAGAAGAACAAGAGATTGATATTAATGCTGTGCAAGCTGAGATAGTTACCTTAGAAGCTGAACTGGCTGATGTGAAACTTCAAATGGTTGCTTACATGAAGGAACTTGGCTATGAGGCATAAAGCACAGTGCTTTTTTTATGCTCATCTTTGTTGGAGTAATAGTCTATGAGAGTACCTGATGGATGGAATACTTTACCCATTTCAGACATATTAGAACGAGTTTCTGAGCCTGTCTTTCCAAAACCTGAAGAAAATTATTACCAAATTGGTATACGATCTCATGGCAAAGGATTGTTTCATAAGGAAGCAGTCACCGGCGAAGCATTAGGCGACAAAAGAGTATTTCGAGTTCATCCAGATTGCTTCATTGTTAATATTGTTTTTGCTTGGGAACAGGCTGTTGCAAAAACAAGTTCCAATGAAATTGGCATGATTGCATCACACAGATTCCCTATGTTTCGACCAAAAAACAATCAATGTGATATCCATTATTTAACTTATTTCTTCAAGACACCTAAAGGCAAGTACCTACTTGAGCTCGCTTCTCCCGGTGGAGCGGGTCGAAATAAGACATTGGGGCAAAATGAGTTTTCTTTACTAAAGTTAACGCTTCCACCCATAAATGAGCAACAAAAAATCTCACAGATTCTATCCACTTGGGACAAAGCTATTGATAAGTTGGAAGCGTTAATTGCCGCTAAGCAAAAGCGTAAAAAAGCCTTGATGCAACAGCTTTTAACTGGAAATAAAAGATATTTTGGATTTAATGAGGCTTGGGTTCAATTTAAACTTGGGGAGATATTCTCAAAGATTTCTAACGGTTTAACATATGACACCAATGCCGAAGAGGGATTACCTGTTACTCGAATTGAAACAACAACTAACGGAAAAATAAATTATGAGAAAGTTGGTTGGGCCCCAAATAATGATAATACAAAGCGCTTCACACTTTGTTACGGCGACATTTTATACAGCCACATAAATAGTCTTGAACATATTGGTAGAGTCGCTTTTTACCGTGCAGAAAAGCCTTTATATCATGGCATGAACTTACTTTTGCTTAGGCCAAATGAAAAAGTAGTGCCAGAATTAATTTTCCATATTTTAAATTCAATGATTGGTAAAAAATATGCTAGAAATTACGCAAAGTCAGCCGTAAATCAGGCAAGTATTTCTACAGCGGATATTAAAAGCTTTAAAATCAAAATTCCCACTTTAAAAGAACAACTAAAGATAGCAGATGTTATCACTGCTGCCGACAACGAAATAACCATACACCAAAACCAACTCGCAGCACTCAAGCAACAGAAAAAAGCCCTGATGCAACAGCTTTTGACCGGCAAGAAGCGGGTCAATATTGATCTTAAGGTGGTTGCATGACCGATACAGTATTTGAAAATATACGCAAAGAGTGCCTGAGGATTGAAGAAGACGTTCTTCATTCGGGAAAAAGTCACTGCAATGCATCCGCCATGTGGTCATGGATTCATTATTTGATAGGCATACCTATGACAATTTTTGCAGCATGGGCCGGAATAGATGCTTTCAGTGAAAATTCACAGTTCTCAGGTTATTTGTCATTAATAACAGCGACCTTGGCGGCATTACAGACATTTATAAGCCCGAGCGACAAATCATCAAAGCATAAAAGTGCCGGCACTGAATATTTCAGACTTAAAAACCAAACGCGGATATTTCGAGAAATTGAACTCGATGAAAGCGACAAAACTGAAGCCAAGAAAGCGATATGTCTACTTGCGCAGAATCGGGATGATTTAAACAGTATTTCTCCTTCCATACCTTATTTGGCCTTTTGGTTGGCCCGCAAAGGAATCAATCGAGGGAATGCAGTTTATAACGTAGATAAAGGAGCGAATTAAATGACAGTATCAACATATTTAAAGCGTATTTCTGATGGCGCGATCATTCGTGACAACGAAAAAGAGTCTATTCAAAAATCAATTTCTACCATTCAAGATCGCCTTTATAGTTATTTTGGCAGTGCGATCAAGGAGAAGTTTATTTTCGGATCATATACTCGGGGAACAATTCTGCCGCGCTCCATGGACGATCAGTCTGATATTGATTATATGGTTTTATTTGAAAACGATGGCGTTAAACCACAATCATATTTAGATCGGCTCAAGAAATTTGCAGAGAAACGCTATTCTACCTCTGAGATTAAACAGTCGCACCCCACAATAAAACTGAATCTGAACCATATTACTTTTGAGCTTGTTCCTGCGCAAAATGATTGGTTTTCAGGATATAAAATACCGTCAAAAAAATACGGAATTGATGATTGGATTGACACAAACCCGAATGACTTCAATCAAGCCTTAACTGAAAAAAATAAAGAATATGGATACGTTATTAAGCCACTGATACGCTTAGTGAAATATTGGAATGCGAGGAATGGCTACATTTTTAAGTCATTCTCTTTAGAAAAATGGATCGTAGAACAATCCTTTTCAGGGGCCACGATTCTTCATACTCCTGATTTAAAGGAATGTCTGTTTCAGTGCTTTGAAAGAATTGACACTGGAAAATTATCTGAAGCCAACAAAAACAAGGTTAATCGCGCCAAAACTATTGTTGCAGAAGTCAGAAAACTTGAAAAAGATGGCCATCCTGTACCAGCAGAAGAAAAAATCAAAAAGCTAATTCCTGATACTGATGAAGATACAAAAGGGTTGGCGGCGATACTACTCGGTATGAGATAGGATACAAGTGCTGATGGTCGCTCAAGAGTATGTGGAAGATTTGTCGTCGTTGCCTGCGCTTGGCTTGCTTGGTCAGTTAGGCTATCGGTATCTGACACCCTCTGAAAATTTGGCATTGCGTGGTGGTAGAACTACTAAGTTGATCTTGGAAACTGTACTGAAAGAACAGCACCGTAAATTCAACTCCATCACTTTCAAAGGTAAACAATACGACTTCAGTGAAGGCAATATCCAGAAAGCCGTTCAGGCCTTAGCCGATATTCCCTTTGATAGTCTGATGAATACGCGAGAGCAGATTTACGACCCGCTCACCATTTAGAATTTAATCTAGCCAGTATGGGCGCTCCATAAGATTACGAGAAAAGATGGTAGGTGAGATTGCAAAAGCAATAGGCAATAAAAAACCCCTAAGCGATTTAACTGCAAAAGCAGTTAAATCGAAAGGAGCCGTGTTGATGACCATTCTACTTAATCGACACAACTAAGCAAGTTTTTAATAAAAATCGGAATTGCTCGCCTACAGGAAGCGCACTATGTCCATAAATGATTATCTGGAAGATTTATCTTCATTATTACCTGCACTGACGGTACTTGAAAAACTGGGGTTTAGTTATTTAACGCCCGCAGATCAATTAGCTTTACGGGGAGGCAGAACCTCTAAATGTGTGCAGGAAAGTATTCTGACTCAGCAATTACAAAAGATTAATTCGATTACTTTTAAAGGTCAGGTTACTGCATTTACTGACAGTAATATTCAAAAAGCCGTACAAGCATTAGTCGGCATTCCGTTTGATAGCCTCATGAATACCAGCGAACAAGTTTATGATTTATTAACGCTGGGTAAAAGTTTGGAACAAACGATTGACGGTTACACCAAAAGTTTTTCTCTGCATTACATTGATTGGAAACACCCTGAGAATAATGTCTTTCATGTGTGCGATGAATTTATTTTAGAGCGCCGCAATAGCAAACAAACACGCAGGCCTGACATTGTGTTGTTTGTAAACGGTATCCCATTGGTCGTGATTGAATGTAAGCGCCCTGACTTAAAGGATGCTATTGAACAAGGCATTAGCCAACACTTACGTAATCAACGCGGTGATGAAATCCCCGAATTGTTTACCTATGCACAGATTTTATTATCATTGAGCCAAAATAAAGCGCTTTATGCTACCACTGGGACACCCGCTAAGTTTTGGGCACTTTGGAAAGAAGAAGATAAAGACGCACAAGAAAACTATCTACATGACTTAATCAATACACCTGTCAGTCTTGAATTTAAAAACCGTTTGTTCGCTGAGCGTGATGTCCAGCAACGACAAGCGATGGAAACGCTTTGGCAATCGGGCCAAAGAACACCTTCTCCACAAGATAAAGCCCTACATAGTTTATTGAGGCCGGAACGCTTGTTAGAGTTGATTTATCAATTTATTGTCTTTGACAATAAAGAAAAGAAAATCTGTCGATATCAGCAATACTTTGCCGTTGCCGCGACCTTAAACCGCGTGAACCAACGCAAAGGTGACGCACCAAGACCCGGTGGCGTGATATGGCATACCACCGGTTCAGGAAAGTCTCTCACCATGGTGATGTTGGCGAAAGCGTTGGTGTTGGCACCGGCTATTCAGAATCCCAAAATTGTCTTGGTGACCGATCGAATTGATCTTGATGACCAGATTTATAAAACCTTTCATGCCTGCGGTAAGCCCGTTGTGCAAGCTAAAACCGGTGAACATTTATTAGAGCTTATTGCCCATAATAAAGCCAGTATCATTACCACGATTATCGACAAGTTTGAGTCGGCCAGCCGTAAACGTAAAATCAGTGATGCCAGTAGTAATATCTTTGTGTTAGTCGATGAATCGCACCGCTCACAATACGGTGTTTCTCATGCAAAAATGCAGAATGTGTTTCCGAATGCTTGTTACATTGGCTTTACCGGTACACCACTACTAAAAAAAGAAAAGACCACTGCTGCCAAGTTCGGCGGTTTTATCCATAAATACACCATGAATCAAGCGGTCGCAGATGGCGCGGTGACGCCTTTATTGTATGAAGGCCGGATGAGTGAATTACAAGGCGATCAGGCGCAAATTGATAGGTGGTTCGAGCGAATCACTAAAGATCTTTCAAATGAGCAGAAGGCTGATTTAAAGAAGAAATTTCGTCGTGAAGAAGAACTAAGCAAGTCCGAACAACGCTTGAGCGAGATTGCTTATGATATAGGTCAACACTTTAAATCCAATTACAGAGGCACAGGTAAAAAAGGCCAATTCGCCGTGACCAGTAAGGCGACGGCCTTACGTTATAAAAAATATTTTGATGAGTTTGGTGATGTAAGCGTTGAAGTTATTATCTCTCCCCTCGATACGCGAGAAGGTAATACGTCCGTTGATGAAGATACGCTGGAAGATATACAGGTCTTTTGGAAGTCAATGATGGCGAAATATGGCAATGATGAAAAATATCAGGAAAGCATCATCAATGCCTTTAAATATTCTGACGATCCAGAAATTTTGATTGTCGTGGACAAACTGCTCACGGGATTTGATGCACCCAGAAACACGGTGCTCTATCTGGATAAACGCCTTAAAGAACACAATATATTGCAAGCCATTGCGCGGGTAAATCGCTTGTTTGAAGGTAAGGACTTTGGCTTAATTATCGATTATCGTGGCATCTTCGGTGAACTTAATGAAGCGATTGATACCTACTCTGCCCTAGAAAACGAAGGGTTTGATCCAGAAGATATTGAAGGCACCCTGACCGATATTACCGAAGAAATTAAACTGCTACCACAACGACATACTAATGTCTGGGAGGTATTTAAGGAGGTCAGTAATCAAAAGGATTTGGAGGCTATGCAACTGCATTTAGAGCCAGAAGACCGCCGCCAGCGATTTTATGATTGTTTAGCGGCATTTACCAAGACTCTGCAATTAGCCTTAGCTAATGCTAAGTTTCAGGATGAAACGCCCCCTAAGAAAATAGCGGTCTATAAAGATGATTTGAAATATTTCCTTAATCTTAGACAAGCCATCAAACAGCGCTTTGGCGAGTCTGTGGATTATTCATCTTATGAGCAACAGATCCGCAATATGGTTAACAAATACATCGGTGCGGATGCGGTTAAACAACTGATTGCCCCAGTGAATGTATTTGCTATTGATGAGTTTGAAAAAGAAATTGCTTCTATCGAAGGTGATGCTGCCAAAGCTGATGCTATAGCCTCAAGAATAAAAAAGACCATCACTGAAAAGATGGAAGAAGATCCAGCTTTATACAAACGACTTTCGGAAATGATTGATGAAGCCATCGCGGAGCATAGGGCAAAACGCCTCTCTGATATAGAGTATTTAGAGCGCATTCGCAAAACGCTAACTGAATTGCGTGGTAAATCAAGCTCTGACCTACCGGAGATTTTATCCTATCATGATGAAGCTAAAGCCTTTTATGGGGTGATTAAAGAACCACTAAGCGAGTATCAAATTCCGGGCTTAACGCCTGAGTTGTTTGCGGCTGAAACGGCCTTAAAGCTAGAAGATATTATTTCTGAACATAAAATTAGGGATTGGATAAAAAATCAGGATGTTAATAATGTGATTTTAAATGAGCTGGAAGACTATCTTTTTAGTTTGAAAGGTCGTTACGAACTGGCAATGGACTTAGATCTTATTGAGCGTATCACTCATCAAGTGCTTGCTATAGCAAAACGTAGAGATGGTAAATGAGTGAGGTTTTATTAAATGAGAGAAAACAATCGGTCTTGTTCGGTCAGGCTGAAATTACTTATGTCGTTAATTGGAGTGATCGTAAGACCCTGGCAATTCATGTGTATCCAGATGGGGAAGTTGTTGTTGATGCACCGATAGCAGTGAGTCAGATTGCCATTGCCCAAAAAGTTAAAAAACGAGCCGCATGGATTTTTAAACAACAAATGCAATTTGCCGCCTATCCGCCCGTCATGCCAGAAAGACGCTATGTATCTGGCGAATCTTATCGCTACTTGGGGCGGCAATATCGGTTGTTGGTAAAGCAAGGCAGCGGCGAGCACGTCAAACTTATTAAAGGTCGAATTGTGGTTGAGACGGCTGATCCTGAAAATGCAAATAAAGTTAAAGCCCTGCTGCTCTATTGGTCAAGGTCAAGAGCACAAATTATCTTTTCTGAGCGTTACCATATTTGTCTGAAGTTGGTTGCCAAATTGGGTATAGAGCACTATCAGGGTTTTCAACTCCGATCAATGCCTAAACGTTGGGGTAGTTGTACCGGTCAAGGCAATATCATGTTAAACCCTGAACTGATTGCCGCGCCTAAAGAGTGTATCGATTATGTGATTACACATGAGTTTTGCCATTTAAAAATACGCAATCACAGTCCGGTATTTTATAAATTGTTAGCTAAGGTGATGCCTGATTGGGAAATTAGGCGTAAACGCTTAAATTAAAGGGTAGAAGTGATGTTTTCTTGTAGACTAATTTGACAAAATTTGCCATTATCAACGCCATACTTATTTTTAGGTGACGTTATGACAACAATGAACATATCGCTTCCTGATACCCTTAAGTCTTTGTAGACACTCATGTATAGGAACAAGGTTACAGTACGTCTATCAAGTATGTCCGAACCCTTATCCGAAATGATCAGGTTAAACGTGCGGAATAGCGATTAGCCGCATTAATGCTAGAAGGTCTGGAATCAGGCCCTCCATTTCCATAAATAAAACTTACTGGAACAAAAAGCGCGAAGTTCTTAAATAACGATATCCAGTTAAATGATGAAATCCAGGCGCGAGACCGCCCCCATACTGATTCGGAATTGACATCTTAGCGGATTACATCGCACTTCGGAGTTGAATCCGCGATATTAGTTTAGCGTTCTCTTAAATTTAAATAAAAAAAGCCCCGCATTTTTATGTGAGGCTAATTGTGTTGAAGTGCAGTTGCTAGAGATTCAGTAATGACACCTAAGCGAACACATCAGTTTATTTTATAGATATATTTGAAGCATTTGTTGCTGCAGGTTTACTTGGGCCTTTTCCTGAGTCACAAGCAACAAGACTGAAGATAGTGATAACTAACAATAACAATTGGCTTACATATTTCATGAGTTTCTCGTTTATAATTAAGATTTATTATCGATTTCTTCTTTAACATTTAAGAGAAAGAAGCAATTATGCTTAAGTTTTATTAGGCATCATTATTTATACAGGTGTATTAAAATTAAAAACTGATTTGGATCAATAAATCACGAGAATGAATAATCGGTTTCAGACAAACTTTGAATATGCTTGTAATGATCGGAAAGAGGTTTTAGTGATTAAACAAAAAGATATTGATCGCTTACGGGTTGAGCCGGGTAAAAAGATTCATCTTAAAGATTTTAATACCGAATGGGATAAGCTTGATAAGTATGAAGAGGCTGGCGAAACCGCTTTAAAAGCACAGCTTAATTTACTATTAGCAAAAAACCTAACCGATTTAACAAAAGCTCAACAATTACTTTATGTGGATGATCGTTATTCCGTATTGATTGTGTTTCAGGCGATGGATGCGGCAGGTAAAGACAGCACGATTAAGCATGTGATGTCGGGGGTTAATCCGCAGGGCTGTCAGGTATATAGTTTTAAAAAACCTTCTTTAGAAGACGCTGGACATAACTTTCTCTGGCGTTATGCCAAATGTTTACCTGAACGGGGCAGAATTGGTATTTTTAATCGCTCTTATTATGAAGATGTCTTAGTGGTTAAAGTGCATCCAGAGCTATTACAAAACTTGCCAGAGGGTAAAGTCAATAAAGCTTTTTGGCAGGGGCGCTATGATGATATTAACGCGTTTGAGCAGCACCTGCATAGAAACGGTACCATCATCCTAAAATTCTTTTTAAATCTCTCTAAGCATGAGCAAAAGAAACGCTTTTTAGAGCGCATTGATAAGCCAGAAAAAAACTGGAAATTAACAGAGGCAGATTTAGCAGAGCGTGATTATTGGCAAGACTATATGGTGGCGTATGAAGAGGCTATTAATGCCACGAGTACTGAGTGGGCGCCTTGGTATATTGTGCCCGCTGATAATAAAAGGGTAACGCGGGCTTTAGTAGCGGAAACAATTACTTCAACCTTAAAAAGTCTAGAGCTTAATTATCCTAAGGTCAGTAAAGAGCAGGCCGATTTTTTAATTAATGCGCGTGAGAAATTAGTTTTGGATAGCTGAGTGGTTGATGACAAAGCGCTTATTAATAAATAAGCGCTTTGGAGTTGAGCTATTACAGGGGAGGTTGTTTGCTTAAGTACCAAAAGATACTGGCAGAAATTAGAGCAACAACTGTGAGTACTATTCCGATTAGCACGCCTTTATTAAGCGTAGTTTCTGTTTTTTCTGGCGTCTTATTCGTTATAACAACGCCTTCGATTTGAGCGTTAATGGCTTTAAATTTACCACGTTGATCTCTCGTAATTTGGTAGTGTATGATGTCGCCGGTAACGGGTCTTCTGCTGCTACTGTCTAAGGCTGAGATATGCATAAAAATATCTTTGCTACCGTCATCGGGTTTTATAAAGCCAAACCCCCGATCTTCTTTCCACGTTTTTAAAACTCCCTGAACTGTTTTTCTTGTCATAAGTTTTCTATTATTTCTGTGTAGTGTTGTAGAGCGTGATCCATTGAGCCATAAGTAGTGTTTACCGATAGCTCAATTAGACATTCTGCTTTGTAAGGGAATGAGTTGATTAGTTGGATAATTAATTAAAACTTCTTGTGTATAACAATTTTATCATCAATAATTAATTCTGATATGCCGCCTAAAGAGGCTTGTAAAGTGCAGCTGGCTTTTTTAAAGCCACCTTTCTGAGCATTTTCACCTAACCAAATTAGAGTAATGTAAGTATCTTTATCTGATTTTGTTTCAGTGGGGAAAAAGACTTGCTCTCCGGTTTCTTTTTTAATGACTACTGGGCATTTTTCATTTGCCATAGTTTGGATAGCAACATAGTTTCTGATACTTGCAGCGGCTTCTTTTTGAGCGTTACTCGGTTCTTCTTTGCTTAAACCGACCATGATAAATCCGGCCGCAAAAAGTGCTAATACAGAGAGTCCAATTTTCGTTGATTCAGGCATTTTTATTTCCTATTGTGTTAAGGTTATCCAATCAAACTATTGATCCTTAAAAAGCCGTTCAATTCTATGCGAATTAATCATACTGGGCAATGAAAGTTAATAGTCTGACTGGAGTGGGCGGTTATTATTAAGATCGATTAGTGGGTATTGGCTAAGTCAATGACCGCTGGATAATTAATTTTACCCGTCATTAAGACAGGGATACTGTCAACGACGATGATCTTTTTGGGTAGACAGATATTATTAACGCCGGGTGATGCTGCCATAAGATCATTATTAGTCGCGCCTTTATGGGTCGTTACCATAATGATTTGTTCGCCCTTCTTTGCATCAGCAATGCTCACCGCAGCATGATGAGCCTCAGGCCAAGCATTAATGGCTAATTGCTCTACAGCCACTAAAGAAATCATTTCGCCACCAATTTTGGCAAAGCGTTTGCTGCGACCCCGAATACTGATAAAACCTTCGTGGTCGACATGCACAATATCCCCAGTATCGTGCCAGCCTTTACCAAAGCAGGATTCGGGCGGAACTAATTGGCCTGGATTGTTGGGTAATATGTAACCCAACATAATGTTGGGGCCACTCACATGCAATAGGCCGCCGTCAGTAATTCCATCTATTGGCTCTAATTCATACGCCATCCTGGGCATAAAGCGCCCGACAGTGCCCGATTTATGATGTAGAGGCGTATTAACTGAGGTAATCGGTGACGTTTCGGTCGCGCCATAACCTTCTAAGATTCTGATACCAAATTTATCGGCCCAAATTTGGCGAGTACTTTCTTGCAGTTTTTCAGCACCTGCTACTACATAGCGTAAATTATAGAAATCATAGGCGTGGGCTTTTTTGGCATAAGCGGCAAAGAACGTATTCGTGCCAAACATAATAGTGGCATGAACTTCATAAGCAATTTCTGGAATAACACTAAAATGTAAGGGGGATGGATAGTAGAAGGTTCTCATTCCGCTGATAGTCGGTAAAATGGTACCTACGGTGAAACCAAAGGAATGAAACATGGGTAAAAAGTTAAGTACGATATCTTTGGCGTTAAAACTAATGCAAGCTTCTAATTGTTTAAGATTACCTAAGATATTCGCGTGCGATAACACCACTCCTTTAGGAGTCCCTTCTGAGCCAGAGGTAAATAAAACCACTGCTGGGGTATCGGCATTAAAGTTTTTAGCTTTGTACCAAAGGCCAGTAGTTTTAGCTTTTAATAAGCCCGTTAGTTTATCTAATCGGGAAATGGTCGGCGCCAAATCTTCAAGATAGATTAATTGGCAATGCTGACTTAATTGTTCGGCTTCTTGTTTTAGATTACCCAGTTCTATAAAACGATGTGAAGTTAAAACAGTTTTAATTTGTGCAGTATGACAAGCTGAAATAATATTAGCCGATCCCGTTGAGTAATTAAGCATCGCGGGGACGCGATGATGTAATTGTAAGCCTAGGATGGTTATCAGGGTTTTAGAGGAGTTGGGCAAAAAGACGCCCACGTTTTCACCGGTAGAAGTCATTTTTTCAAGCGCTGCTCCTAGGATAATGGTGCGGGTAATTAAATCATCATAATTAAGCGTAGAGCGGTCTGTGTCTTCTGCAATGATGTGTTTGCCACCATGGATTTTTTTGGCTTCTAAGAGGCTAGTAAAGATAGCTTGTTGGTATTGACTCGTATCAAACATCATATTTGACATGATATCGGCTAATATTTGCCCACAATAAGCCCGACGTTCTCTGCCTTTAATGTCTGAGGGAGCGGAAATATGAGTGGGTTTTGAAATATGGATAGTAATTTTAGGGAATAAGCGTAACCGGACAATATCATGTAGCTTAGAAAAGTGCGTATATTGCGCACCCGCAATTCGAATAGGTAAAACAGTGGCTTGGGTTTTATCGGCAACCATACCCGTGCCATCATAAACTTTCATTAAAGCTCCAGTAACAGAGATTCGCCCTTCAGGAAAAATAACGGTACGAGTATCGTTTTCAAGATGATGAATTAAATCTTTTAAAGATAATGGATGCGTCGGATCCATAGGAAAAACTTTAGATAAACCTAAAAAGGGTTTTAGCCACCAACGTTGAGAAATATGGGTATTAATGGCAAAGGTTATGTTATCGGGTAAAAATACCCCCAGTAATAAAGGATCTAAAAATGAGCTGTGATTGGCAACAATTAACACGCGATTTCCGGCATTTTTATAGTTATCTAAGCCAGTGACTTCTACTTTATAAAGTAAACGTAGTAGCAAGCGTAAACATATTTTTAACATGGGTATCTCTTTAAGTTTTAAAATTGCAGTATTTTTAATGTAGAAGTCTTAAATTAAATTTATTTAAGATTATAATTTTGCTTAATAATTGTATGTTGATTGATAATTCACTATCATGCAATACGCAACACAGTTTTTTTACATAATAATAACAGGAATTCCAATGAAATTAATAACGGCAATAATTAAGCCATTCAAGATGGATGATGTAAGAGAAGCATTATCTGATATAGGGGTTGCTGGTGTAACAGCAACAGAGGTTAAAGGTTTTGGTCGTCAAAAAGGCCATACTGAGCTTTATAGAGGTGCTGAGTATGTTGTCGACTTTTTGCCTAAAGTTAAATTAGAGATTGCCGTAGCGGATGATATGTTAGAAAAGGCGGTCAGCACCATTGTTAAAGCGGCTAATACTGGCAAAATCGGTGATGGCAAGATATTTGTGTCAACTTTAGAACAAGTGATACGCATCAGAACAGGAGAAACTGGAGAGGATGCGATTTAAATGTGGGTTTTTTCTAAATCTGGAATTTTGACTTTAGGTCTGTTTTTATTACCGCAGTTAGCATTAGCAGAGGGTTTAAATCAAGCTAATACGGCTTGGATTTTAACTTCAACGGGCTTGGTTTTATTTATGACTATTCCTGGGCTATCATTATTTTATGGTGGTTTAGTCAGAAGTAAGAATGTTTTGTCCGTCTTGATGCAATGTTTTGCTATTACTTGCTTGGTTTCTATACTTTGGTTGGCGGGCGTTTATAGCTTTATCTTTACCAATGGTGGTGAGTTACAAAAGTTTATGGGGGGGGCGTCTAAGGTTTTTTTACCTGATATTAATACATCGGTATTAATTGGAGATATTCCAGAAACCGTGTACTTTATGTTTCAAATGACCTTTGCTATTATCACGCCAGCACTGATTGTGGGAGCCTTTGCTGAACGGATGAAGTTTTCTGCTATGCTTTGGTTTAGTGGTTTGTGGTTAATTATCGTTTATATGCCTGTGTGTCATTGGGTCTGGGGTAGTGGTTGGCTGGCTGATTTAGGGGTTATGGATTTTGCCGGAGGTATCGTTATTCATGTGAATGCGGGTGTGGCGGCGTTGGTAGCTGCGTTGGTATTAGGCAAGCGGAAAGGTTTTCCGACCACCGCTATGCCGCCGCATAATATGACAATGGTAGTAACGGGTGCGGGTATGTTGTGGGTCGGTTGGTTTGGTTTTAATGCCGGCAGTGCTTTAACAGCTGATGGTAGAGCGGGTATGGCCATGTTAGTCACCCACATTGCAGCGGCCGCCGGATCGCTTACTTGGATGACTATAGAGTGGAAACGTTTTGGTAAACCGAGCGTATTAGGTATTGTGACTGGAATGGTCGCTGGTCTAGGTACTATTACACCTGCGTCTGGATTCGTTGGCCCTATAGGGGCTTTAGTGATTGGTGTTACAGCGGGGGTCATCTGTTTTTACGCCACGCAATTCGTTAAACGTAATTTAAAAATTGATGATTCCCTAGATGTTTTTCCGGTGCATGGTGTGGGTGGTGTAATGGGATCATTGTTAACAGGTGTATTTGTCAGCACAGAATTGGGTGGTTTAGGACTGCCTGAAGGTGTTACTATTGCTCATCAAGTGGGTGTTCAGGCATTGGCTGTTGTAGTGACTGCACTTTGGAGTGCGGTATTTAGTTATCTGATATTAAAATTATTAGATAGTTGGCTGGGTCTCAGAGTCACCGTTGATGAAGAGGTGCAGGGCTTAGATACAGTGTTACATGAAGAAACAGGATATTTAGATTTATAAATATACTTAGCGTTTTTTTAGAAAAAGTTAGCACGGATGCTGGCTTTTTTAATTGGAATTTCGACATGGTCATTCGACACATATTAAATTATTTTAAAAAGATAGTGTTAATCGCTGGAATTCTTTTTTCGTGTTACGTTGTTTTAGGTGCTTTTGTTTTTCCTCAGTTATTAAAGCATAAACTTCCCGATATTATTCACCAAGAAACAGGGCGAACTGCTTTGGTTTCGGATGTTAAATTTCAACCTTTTCAACTTTCGCTTAATCTTCAGGGTCTTCAAGTTAAAGAGCCTAATGAGCAGATATTAATGGCTTTTGATGAGCTTAGTGTGGATTTGAATTTGTTTGCTTCAATTAAGCAAATGGGTTTGGTATTTGATGAGGTGGTTTTAAAAAAGCCCATTGTCAATATTGTAAGAAATAAAGAGGGAACTATCAATCTTAAAGACCTTATAAAACCTAAAGCTGAAAAAGCCCTCCCTTCAGATTCAAAAGTTTTCCCTTATGCTGTTACTCAATTATCTATTCAAGAAGGCGTGGTGTCTTGGGCGGATATGCAAGCGGATCAACTCAATAAAGAACAGATTACAGACATCAATATCAATCTGCAAAGTTTGGCAAATGTTGGAGATACACTGGCTAATTTTAATGGTTCTTTGGCATTAAAATCAGGCGGCACTTTACATATAAAGACGGACTTTAATATCCCCAATCAATCGGCAGACGGTCATATCAGTTTAAACAAAGTGCCATTAAACACGTTGTTATCTTTAGCCAAAGCCCCGCTTTTTCCTTTAATATTGGATGGCTATGAATTGTTAGAAACGGATTTTAGCGTGAATGGGTTTAGTCATGATGCAAAATTGCATATTAAAAATGCGGCAGTGCAAGTGAATGACTTTAGCTTACAAGAAAAAGATCAACAAAAAGATCTTATCACGATCCCTAAGTTTTCAGTTGCCGGATTGGATCTTAATTTAAAACAAAAAACACTGAGTATTAAGTCTATTTCTGCCGCAGGCGGGAATATACAAGCGAGTTTGGAGTC
Organism: uncultured Methylococcaceae bacterium; assembly: GCA_903873165.1. Classification (GTDB taxonomy): domain Bacteria; phylum Pseudomonadota; class Gammaproteobacteria; order Methylococcales; family Methylomonadaceae; genus Methylobacter_C. Next base: position 50,768 of record CAIQNQ010000103.1, read on the forward strand.
GGATGGACAGCTTAATTATGCAACTTTACTGACAAAACTAAGTGAGCCAGAAATCGCGATACCACAACCCCAAGCTAAGCCAAAAACAGTGCCCGAAAAGTCTTGGGACATTAAGGTAGCGAGTGTAGATTTGACCGATTTTGGGTTGGATTTTGAAGATAAAACTTTAAAAAACTGGGTAAAAGTTAATTTGCGGCCGATTAATTTTAATGTGACGGATTATAGAAACGAGCCTCTTATCAAAACGCCTATTCAAGTACTCGTGGGTATTAATAATCAGGGATCAATTAAATTAACCGGCAATAGCGTAATGGAACCCTTTGCGCTCGATGGGGACATTAAAATTGAGAATGTTGACTTAGAGAAATTTCAGTCTTATTACGAAAAGTTTGTGAAACTTGATGTTATTGATGGCGCTTTAAATATGGAGGGCAAGCTGGCTTTTGCAAAATTAGATCAAGACAGGCCAGATATTCAATTTTTAGGTGACGTTGAAATTGCTAGATTACTAACGCGTGATCAACTGCTGAATAAAGACTTTGTAAAATGGGAGAATATGGCGCTTAAAGATATAACGATTGATTATAGTGCCAATCAATATTCAGCAAAGACGTTATTGTTTGATAAACCTTATCTTAGAATTGCTATTAGAAAGGATAAAACGGCTAATTTTAGTGATATTTTGGTGGCTAATAATGCCGCTTCCCAAGACAAAGTTAAAATAGCAGCTCCTGAAGTAACAGTAGAAAAGATTAATAAGCCTAATTTTAATTTAGGGAGTGTGCAGATAAAAGAGGGTACCTCTGACTTTTCTGATTTGTCTTTAATATTGCCTTTTGAGGCGCAAATTCAAAGTTTAGATGGGGGGGCTACAGGCATTTCGTCTGAAAAAGATTCCACTATTAAGCTGAATTTGCAAGGAAGTGCTTATGATTTAGCTCCCGTGGATATTAACGGCGAAATGAGTCCCTATCAAGGTAGTTATCATGCAAAAGTAAATTTTAAGGGCTTACCCATGCCCTTGGTTACACCTTATATGGTGCAATTCTCTGGATATAAGGTTGAAAAAGGTAAGATGACCTTAGGCTTAAATTATAGTGTGGCAAAAAATGATTTATCGGCCACCAATAATTTATTGATTGATCAGTTTGAGCTGGGTGAACAGGTAGAAAACCCCAATGCAGTGTCATTACCGATTAAATTGGCCGTAGCTTTGTTAAAAGATGCGCAGGGCAGAATAAAAATTGATGTACCCATTTCGGGCAGTTTGGATGATCCGCAGTTTAACTTAGGTGGCGTTATTTCGGATGCTTTGTTCAACGGCTTAAGCAGTTTAGTTTCATCGCCCTTTACGACTTTAGCACTGTTGATTGGTGATGAAAAAGATCTTAATTTAATTAGTTTTGAGGCGGGAAGTTCTGTGCTCACTAAGCTACAAAAAGATAAATTATTAGCTTTAGCTAAGGGGTTAAGAACACGTCCCAATTTAAATTTAGAAATTAAAGGGACTGCGTTTCAAGTTAAAGATTGGCCGATGATTAGACAAGACGCGCTTTATGAACAGCTCAAAAGACAGCGGGCTAGTGAGCTTAATAAAAATGCTAAAAAAAGAATTCGTGATGAATATGTGCAACTGAGTGATGAAGATTACAAGCGGTTATTAGCTGATTTGTTTATTGAAAAGTTTCCTAATTTAGCAAAACGATCTATATTAGGTGATCCCCAACTTCTTGACTCAAGTACGGGTGATTTTTATCTGATCGCTAAAGAAAAGTTGCTAACACTTTTTAAGCCGGAGCCTGAGCGACTTAAAACATTGGCAATTAAAAGAGCTCAAGCGATAGCGAATTTTTTGGTTAATGATGGCGGTTTAGCAGCAGAAGAAATTTATCTATTGGATACCCATGTTGATCTTGATTCATCTGATAAAGAAATTGCTACGATACTCTCTCTAAATGCGGATTAATTGAGTGTTTACCACTCAAATATTTTCCACATATTGATGTTGCTTTCGCCACGGTCTAAATCATCTCTACGCACATCCATCTTGCCATCACCATCTCTATCGAGAAAATAGTAAGGTGGGCCAATATCGGGTATTACTTTAATCATAAAAAGCTTGCCACCCCGACGATATTCTTGAATGGTTTTTTTTTCTTTACGAATAATTGTAATATCTGGCTCCAAGACTTCACCACTTTGGGCGGGTGGAATGGGATCAGGTGCTTCTGGAAGGGCTTCAAGTTGCGGCGGTTTATCATCAACAGCAAAAACTGGAAAAGCCAGCACAATGCTGAGTAAAATAAGATAACGCATAAGATGACTCGTTTAATGTAAGGTTGATACTATCTTATTATAATTTTTAGTCACTCGCTTAACTATAATTGCAAAACCTAAGTGCTGATTCACTGGGTTATAATATTTGATTTAAAAGGCTCGATAGATGAAAAGATTAATTGAAACTAGAATTGTTAATCCTTTGCTTCAGAAATATGGCGTACCTACTTATAAAACACCCGGCTCAGCGGGCTTAGACTTAATCGCCTGTATTGAAGAGTCTATTGTTATACCTGGTGGTAAAAATGCGCTGATTGGCACAGGCTTAGCGGTAAATATTCAGGATCCTGGCTTAGTTGCAGTCGTTGCTAGTCGAAGTGGTCTTTGTCTTAATAGCCAAGTGCGTGTAGGGCAAGGTCTTGGCATTGTTGATTCGGATTATCATGGTGAAATCGGCGTGATTTTACACAATGATGGTCAAGATGATTATGTAGTGCAACCTGGGGAGCGCATTGCGCAACTTTTATTTGTGCCAGTTGTACAAATTGATTTTAAAACAGTGGATACATTTACTACCAGCACTGATAGAGGTGAGGGTGGTTTTGGTCATACCGGACGTCATTAATAGTGGAAAAAATAATGCTTCAAGAAAGAACTGCTCACCAAATTGCTGATGTATTAATTGAGGCTTTACCTTATATCCAGCGCTTTAAAGGTAAAACCGTAGTCGTTAAGTTTGGTGGTAATGCCATGGTGGACGAAGCACTTAAGAATAGTTTTGCTAGAGATATTGTCTTAATGAAGTTGGTCGGTATTAATCCAATTGTTGTGCATGGTGGTGGCCCACAAATCGGACAATTTTTAGCAAAGTTAGGCAAAACATCTAATTTTATTGACGGTATGCGAGTGACCGATAGTGAAACGATGGATGTCGTTGAAATGGTGTTAGGCGGCTTGGTTAACAAAGAAATCGTTAATTTAATTAACCAAAATGGTGGTAAAGCGGTTGGCTTAACGGGTAAGGATGGCGATTTTATTCGAGCTAAAAAAATTCATCTTAAAAGAGCGGTTGATGACGATGAATCAGCAGAGATCATTGATTTAGGTCAGGTGGGTGAAGTTAGCAGTATTGATCCTTCCGTAGTCGATATGTTGAGCCATAGTGATTTTATCCCTGTAATTGCGCCAATCGGTGTTGGAGAAGATGGCTTTTCTTATAATATTAATGCAGATTTAGTGGCTGGGAAAATTGCCGAAGTCTTAAAAGCTGAAAAGTTAATTTTACTCACCAATACGGCTGGTATCTTAGATAAACAAGGTGAATTATTAACGGGTTTATCGATCAATGATATTCAGGCGTTGATAGTAGATGGCACCATTTTTGGGGGCATGATTCCTAAAACGAAGTGTGCAACCGATGCTTTAAACGGTGGTGTTAATAGCGTCCATATTATCGATGGTCGAGTTGATCATGCCGTGTTGCTGGAGTTGTTTACTAATCAAGGTGTAGGAACATTGTTGTTTAGAACGCATCGCGTTTAAGCTAATAACAATAGTGAAATAAAGACCTCTTAAGAGGATTTGTTAAAACACTGATTCCTTAGGGGCCAGAGCATCAATCAAGGGTTTCTCAGCGGGGAGTCGCTTTTTTTGATAAAGATTCCCTGGGTTCTTACTTGAAAATTTTGCACAAACTACGCGACTTTTACTGCTTTAATTGCCCCTAATTTATTCTACTTCCGTATCTAAGCGTTACACCCAACAGGGAGTGTAAAGCTTAGATAGGCCATTTCTTAAAGACTGTATTTTCATTGCGTTTCCATATATACGGAGTATTTACTGCTCCATATCTTCGTTACAATTTTTTTTAACTTAAATCAAGTTTAAATTTTTAACAATTTTAATAAACTCATTTCATCAAAAGTGTGTCATATGACACAGTTTTTTTAACAAAAGTGTGTCATATGACACACTTTTATTAAATTTATTTTATGTCTATTTAATTTAATATATTAATATCAATTTCTTGTGGGTATTGGCGCTATTTTTGCAATTTATACTGAGAAAATTAATAAATATTTAGGTTAATCTGTAAAATTAAATGCAAAAAAAGATTAGTTTATTAAAGCTAGGCTTAAATGTTATAGGGATACTTACAATAATATCTTCAGTTAACGCAACAGAGTTGGCTAAGCGTAAAGATGCGAATAATTTTTCTCAAGTAGCACTGCAGATAGCCCAAACTCAGCACTTAAGATTGCATTATCCAAGTCATTTGAGCAATAAGTCGGTTAATAATAAATGCCCAGAAGATACCATTGATAAAGTTGTTACTTGCTTACTAGGCGGTGCATTTATAGATATGGTTATTAAGAGTAAGTTTGATGGTAAACCGGAAGAGGTTTGGATAGTCGATAGTCAAAATACGCATAACAGCGTTGCAAAAAATCAACTAGTGAATGTTGATGAACATAATGTCGCAAATGATTCTGCTGACTTATTAGCATTAGCACAATCTGAAGACGCTTTAGAAAGATCACAAGCTATTGGTAATATGGCAGTCTCAGAAATTAGTGACCCCATTTTAGCTAAAAAGATTCTATCAGATGCTTTAGAAGATAAAGATCCAGACATTCGGGCTAAAGCGGTTAATAGTGTAACTAAAGTGGACAATGAAAATGCTAGGTCTGTATTACTTCGTATGCTAACAGATAAAGAAGTTAGTGTTAGGCTAGCTTCTGTTGTTGCTGCCTATAATGATGAAGAAGTATTACATATGGCAGAAGGAGATAGTGATGAGCAGGTTCGTATGTTGGCTGAAATTAGTTTAAATAAGTTAAAAAGCCAATAGTTTTTGAATCTAATATGACGGATTTAAACGGATGGTAGATTAATAAATGGGAATTTTATTAAGGTATTTTTCCAAAATCAAGAATACTTAATATTTTGAGTACAAAATGATTAAGCATACCGTTGAAAAGGCATTGGTCTTTTTAATTTTAGTAATAAGTGTGGAGTTTAGAAATGCAAAAAATTAAATTAGTAAAGGCAATGTCTTTGGCATTATTGAGTTTAACTACAGTGGATATAGCTTCTGCTCATGATTTGTTGGGTGGATCATTGGCTGCCGCGCAAAACTCGGTAGATGTTTTTACTACTAGTTGTTTTAGTTGGAATGGTGCGGTGCCCAATGCAGCAACGGGAATTACTTATGGCCCATTACCCGCAGGTGAAGTTGTAACACCAGCGAGGGGGTTTAAAGCGGCTATTAGTTTGACTGCTGGATCAACAGTGACGGCTACAATTGGTTATACCTCAGTAGGCAATATCAATGGTAATGCTGTAGGTAATAATGTATTACCAGCATCACCAGCACCTAAAGCACTCGTGGTTACTGATACTACTTTAGGTTCTGCATGGAATAAAACTAGCACGATTCTTCCTGAGTTTAATGCGTTGGGCGTGTCACCTAAAGGATTTGGTCCTGCCGGCTTTTTAGATATTACAGGTGTAGCACCTACAAAAACAAACAACGGGAATGGTGAGTACGTTATTGTGATCTCTCATGCTTCTGCGGTGGCAACTAAATATGATTTTCTAGGTCATTGTCAAACTGGCACTAGCGGATCTCTTACTGGTATTCATACAGGTCAAGGTGCAAATTTTGTAAAAGCAGGAAATCAAGTTGCGCCAACTTTTGATTATGATCAACTTATTGATCAATAGGTTAAGTAAAGAAGTAAAATAATATTTTAACTCGATTGAAAGATACAACAAAATATTTAAACGCCCTTTAAAGGGCGTTTAATGTTTAATCTACGGTAATGAATTTAGATGTGTCTAGATAGATTAAGGTTTTATAAATAATCATGAAAGAATTAAATTGCTTGGTATTAATCTTAATAATTAATATCAGTTCTCTAGTGCATGCAGACAACTTTCAATTGAAAAGTAATGAACAAAAGTCTAGCTATGCATTAGGTGTGGATTATATGAATGGTCTATATCAAGACAATCTAGCCTTGGATAATAGGGCTTTTTTGCAAGGCATAAAAGATGTGCAAGCGGGCTTGGGTTCTCGTCTTAACCCCGAAGAACAAAGACGAGCATTAAATTTTTTTATTGTAAAACGCCTTAAACAAAGACAGTTGCAAAGCGACGCTACTTTGGCTCAAGGTAAAACTTATTTGCTTGAAAATAAAAAGCATTCGGGTGTTAAAGAACAACCGAGTGGTCTTCAGTATAAGATATTAAAAATGCCTAATAGTCAACAACAAGTCACTAGCTCAGATGGCGTTGCTATACGTTATCGACTATTTGATATCAAAGGTAAACAGTTAATGGCATCACCTGAAGGTAATAGCCAAAAATTAGTGATAAACGCAATTTTTCCTGGTTTACAAGAAGCGTTATTGTTAATGAAAGTAGGTGAAAAAATTGAAGCAGTGATACCTCCTGAACTGGCTTTTGGGGTTAATGGTAGTCCAGATGGCTTAATTAAGCCTAATCAAACTCTAGTCTATGAGTTGGAGTTGGTAAGTGTTATTTCTGCGGAACAGGCAAAAGTTGAAATGGAAAAACCCACATTAGTGGGTGGCAAGCCAAATACTTTTGATCAGTAATCTATAATGATAAAGTGTTATTATTTTTTAAAAAGCAACAAGATATGAAAGTTAAAATACTCATCATTCTATTATTCATTGGTTTTTTTCTTACAGGTTGCGCTGAAGTAAAACCTTGGCAGCGGGGTAATTTAGCTAAGTCCATCATGGCTAATGACCCATCTCCTTTACAATCTTCTTTTAGACAGCATAATTATTCCAGCCGAGAAGCGGCAGGTGCTACTAGTTCTGGAGCAACTGGTGGTGGTTGTGGCTGCAATTAAGTCAAAATCTAAATATGTCAAAAGTGCTACTTTACAAGCTTTATGCCTATCAGCATTGACATTGCCAGGCCTGTCCATTGCTGATAATGCTGCAGGTACTGATGCCAGTATGCATGGTAAATCAAATACCAATTCAGCAAGTGAGACACCTAAACAAAGTCTTAAGCAATCAGATGCTTTTGATGAAATTGATTACCAATATACTATTTATCAAGAGGGTAAGCGTGATACTTATGATACAGCGCCTTACACTATTGATAATAACGGCATCATGACTTCAACTGGGCCTTATAAATACCAAACAAATTTACAACCTATCACTGTGGATAGTGAGCATGCCTCCAGTCGTTTTCGGTTTGGTGATAGAACACGCTTTGGGTTTAATTATGTACAGGATGTTTGGTCAGGTGCTACGCCTTGGTTTACTACGGCGGCGGGCAATTTTATGATTAAAGCAAATCCTCAATCTTTAGTGGGAGCTACTTATTGGGCTAATGGCGCGGGTGGTGGGCAGTTATTTGATGCAAAGAATAAGCCATTAACCTTGGCCGCTTTTGATACGAATACGAGTACTATTCTCGCAACCAGTCCTTCTCGTATTCAACATGTATTAGGTTATGCCTCACCTGAAATGCGTAATCAGGCGGATTTCAAGTTAGGATATGACTTTGATCATGCTGCATTGGATATTGGTGGTGGATTATCTGTTGAACGTGATTATCTATCGCAATTTGGAAATTTGGCAGGGCGCATGGACTTTAATCAAAAACGTACAACCTTAAATTTTGGGTTGAGTTATACCAATAGTGCGACACACGCTACGTCCACCACAAATTCTTCTAGTGGAACAGTATTAGATCCCAGTGTTAATGTCAGTCAACACCAAGCTATGTCGATGTTACCTGGTGATGTTCCTGTTTATGAGCAAATTATTAAAGGTACGCGAGAGGATGGAACTATTTCTTTAGCACTTAGCCAAGTGTTAACTAAAAACTCAGTGCTTACTAGTGGTGTTGGTTATACACGTAGTAGTGGTTATATGAGTAATCCTTATAAAGCAGTCATGGTTTATAATATGGATCCTAATTGGCGATCGGATGGCGGCTCTGGAGCCGTGCTGCCTGATACGGCTTTTCCGGGAGTGCAAATGGCAACGAGTGGTGGCCCAGTTGCGGAACAGCGGCCGCATTTACGAAATCAGTTAAACTGGGATATCTCTTATCGGCACTATATTGAACCTTTAAATGCTGCCGGCAAAGTTGGGTACAACTTTTTTCATGATGATTGGGGTATTAACGCACACAGTTTCGATGCTGAATGGCGACAAGCCTTAGGTGATAGTTGGACACTTACGCCGCATACCCGATATTATTCGCAATCATCGGCTAGTTTTTATACCCCCTACCTTTTATATACTAATGGGGATGTGAGTCCACAAGATCCTGGTTATTTAACACCTCTTGCAAGTCAGCATTTTTCTTCTGACCAACGCTTATCATCTTATGGTGCCATTAGTGGAGGGATAACTTTGGGTAAGCAATTAGCGCAAGGTTTAAACCTTGAGTTAGGTTACGAATATTATGTCCATAAAGGCGCACTGGCAATAAGTAGTGGCACAGGAGATTACGCTGATTATCATTATTATGCAGCAAGTGCCACTATGCGAGTTAATCTCGATCAACTGTCGTTAAGAGGCGGCGCTTATGATAATTACGGACTCTCGGATTGGTTAGGTAATCTGTTTGGTGGAAACGATGTTGAATCTATTAGCGCTAACTCAAGTCATCAACATAATCATGGTCTAGCTCCTGCGGGGGTTATGTTCTCTCACATGCTTTCTCATGCAGGTGAAACTATGGTGGGTTATCGTTATATGCGCGATACGCAGAGTGGTAATTATTTACAGGGCGCTCAAGCGTTAAGTTCGACTCAGCTTACTAATTCTCAGGCTTGTATGCCATTGGGTCAATGTACTATGCTTTCTAATAGCATGGACATGAATATGCACATGGTTGATTTGATGTATGCTCCCACGGATTGGCTAAATTTGATGTTGATGCCGCAGTTTATGTCAATGTCGATGGAAATGAATATGCCAGTTGCTATGTCCATGACTGCAATGGGTGGCGGAATGAATATGCCGGCTTTACGTGATTTTCAAGGCAGTGGTGGATTTGGTGATACTGGGGCGTATGCTTTATTCAAGCTATGGGATGGTGATGGACAACATTTACATCTAACTCAAGGTATCAGTGCGCCGACGGGTGCAACGAATATTCGTCAGAGTTCTCCGGGTGGTCCAGAATATTATTATTCTTATGGCATGCAACTAGGTAGTGGTACTTGGGATTATAAGCCTAGTTTGACCTATACGGGAATTTTGAATGATTGGTTCTGGGGTGGGCAGGTGAGTGGTACCCATAGATTGGAAAATTTAAATAATCAAGGTTATAGGCAGGGTGATATTTTCCAGACCACGGCATGGGGTGGCTATAAATTGACGCCTTGGCTTAGCTCTACCATACGTGCGGTTTATACTGCACAAAGCAAAATGGTTGGCACTCATACAAATGTGAATACAGTTGCTGGAGTACCTATGTGGATGCCTGAAGACAATCCAAGTAATTATGGTGGCTTCTTTGTTGATGTCGGCTTCGGTGCGACAGTGAGTATGCCTTATGGCAAACTGGCTGGTCATTCTTTAGGGTTTGAATGGTTGCAACCTGTTAGCACTAATTTCCAAGGCTATCAGTTAGATAGAGCAGGGGCTTTGTCTGCGACATGGAATTATAAGTTTTAGCCTTCGCCTATAATAGAACAAGGCTTAATTGCCTCACTAGACACTATGAAAGCCAAGAAGCTTAAGCAATTTAACTATCACTTTAATGCTATGGGCACTCAGTGTGAAATCCAGCTTTTTAGTGAGCACCCCGGCAGAGCCAATCGACTCGGTAAACGCATTATTGCGGATGTCGAGCGCTTGGAGGCAAAATATTCGCGTTATCGGCCAGAAAGCCAGTTAAGCCAAATTAATAATGTGGCCTTATTGGGCGGTAGTATTGCGGTGGATGATGAGACAGCCGTTTTGCTTAATTATGCTGAAACTTGTTATCAACAAAGTGATGGCTTATTTGATATTACCTCTGGCGTTTTAAGGGGCGCATGGCGATTTCATGCTCAGCGCTTACCGACTCAAGCAGATATAGATCCCTTATTAGAAAAGGTGGGTTGGCATAAGCTAAATTGGCACATGCCTAGGCTAGAGTTTACTCAGCCCGGCATGGAATTGGATTTAGGAGGGGTGGTAAAAGAATATGCTGTCGATAGAGCTGCCACTTTATGTAGAGAAGTCGGTATCAAAAGTGGATTGATAAATTTAGGGGGTGATATCAGGTTAGTAGGCCCCAGAGGTGACGGTGAGCCTTGGATAGTTGGGATTGAGCATCCTCGGAAACCGAGTTCTGTGTTGATTAATTTGTCCGTAACGCGTGGCGCATTAGCAAGCAGTGGGGATTATCAACGCTGTATTGTTATAGATGGCATTCGCTATGCGCATATTCTTAACCCCAAAACGGGTTGGCCAGTTAAGCATTTAGCGGCTGTTAGTGTTATGAGTGATTTTTGCGTCGTAGCCGGTAGCGCCTCAACCATTGCCATGCTTAAAGAGGAGCAAGGCCCTGAGTGGTTGAGGCAATTAGGTTTACCGCACCTGTGGGTCGATATTAATGGTAAACAGGGCGGTGATTTATAAAGCAGTTTTGAAAATTACGAGGTATTTATTAGCTAAACTATTAGGGCTGTTTCCAGCTTGACGTGGGTTTTAGATCGCTAGTTTGTGAGGCGATTTTTTCCACAATACTCATCAGTTCAACCTCATAAATCAGGACTTCATTCGGCGCTAAATGGCCGGGGGCACCCGTTTCACCATAGGCTAGATTGCTTGGTACAAACAATTGCCATTTACTGCCTTCGGTCATTAACAACATAGCCTCCTTCCAGCCAGGCACCAAGCTGGCAATCTGCACCTCGGGTACTTTTGCAGAGGTTAGCGTATTGGTTAATTCTTTGCCATCCAGTTGCGTGATTTTAAAGCGCACCTGGGCTGATTCTTTTAGTGTCGGTTGACGCGATGATTTGCCGGGAATTAGCACCTTGTACTGTAAGCCACTGGCGGTCGTAATAACGCCTGGTTTTTGCTTGTTCTCTGCTAAAAATGCCTCACCTTTAGCCAGATTTAAGGCACCCATTTTTTCATTGTACTTTACGTGTTGTACAAAAACCCAGTCCTGGCCTTTTAGCAATTCGTTCGGATTAAGGCGTAACGGATGCTTGTTTAGTACATCATTCATACCTAACACAAACAAACTCTGATCCAGTGGAATCTCGCTTTTTTGCAAGTTTTGCAAATAATTAACCCCTTGCGCATAGCTGGATTTTTGCTGATCTGATTGCAGGATTGGTTCGGTGATAACCGATTTGGTAGGTGGCGTCGCTGCGCAACCTGTTAAAAAACTGAAACACAGGGCTGTGAAATAAGTTTTAGCTTTCATGGATCCTCTTAAAAATAAAAATTTAAATAAAAATTAACAACCGTTATCAAAACCCAACGCCCCACGTTGCAGTTAATGCGCCACTGCGTTCTAATTGATAGCCGTTATAGTCGGTGTGTACCGGTTGCAGCCATTCAAATTTGAGGGTATTGCCGGCAAAAGTACCTGTGGGTACTGTCACATTAATGCCCAAACCGACATCCACAAATTGACCGCCGTAGTTACTGGTAAATTGGCTAGGCATTCGATAGTTGCCGAATTGGTTATAGGGGATTGTACTGCCATCAGTCATGACTACGGGCTTGAGTACCCCATGAATACTGTCCTGCCAGGTATAGATGCCACGTACGTTAGCAGACAACCAGTTATTCCATTGATAACCACCCCATATGCTGCTCTGGAAGATATCACCTAAGGCATAACCGGATTCATTGTGTTTATCTAAGCGTTTGGTACCGGTAGCCTGAGCGCCCCAGATAATGGCTTCCATTGCGCCACTGTAGGTCAAGCTGGGTTTAAGATCCCAGGTGCCACTGCCCAGTTGCATGCTGTAATCGAGTGGAATGATTGCAGCGTTAGAAGTGTTCTTTTTCTGCATCAGTGAGACATTGCCGGTGGGCGCGGTGCCGCCTAGGCTTAGGGTGAGCTGATGACCGTGTTGTTCAAATAGTTTGATCAGCGCATACAAACCGGTATCGCCAATGCCGCCGGATTGTTGATTCATTACGGGCATATCGAGGCCCATGCCAGTAGTGCTGCGTTTCATCTCTGACTGGTTCATTTTCATATCCATATCCGTCCATTGCGGCATTAGCATTAGTGTTACCCGGTCAGTGGCGGCCACCATCAGCTCCAGCATGTGCATATTCATAGTCATAGTGCTGGGTAACATCATGCAGGTTTGATCAGCGCAACCCTGTGCAATGGCCGTATCGTTACTGGCTGTCGACGTGCCAGACAGCATAGAGCCAGATTGTTCGTTACGCATGTACCGGTACCCCGCCATCATATCGCCGGCATTATCCAGCGCATGATCAAACATGATACCGGCTGGCGTAATGGCATGGCTGGCATGGTGATGAGCTGTGCTGCTGCTATCGTTGCTACCTCCATTAAAACGCAAAGCACCCAGATTGATTTTAAGTGCGGCATTGGCCGTCCAATAATCAAAATTATTGAACGCCTGTTCACTACCGCTACCACCACCCAACTTTAAGGCACTCTGATGCGTGTAATATTCAAACCCAGCTTGCAGACTGATGCCTTTGGCGAATTGTTTTGCTACGATGACTCCACCACTCAGAGCACCAAAACCTGCCAAACGCTGGTCGCTGGAATAATAATCCGGTAGGGCTTTGGAATAGATGACATTACCTGAAGCATCATACCCTGACATGGTTGTCGTAAAATACGGGGCATAAAAATCCGCTGCCGATTGCGAGTAATAACGTACTTTGGGGGTGATTGTCCAGCCGGCACCTACCGGTTGCGCCCAATCGGCCTCAAACGTATGAGAATTAATGCCCCAATCATCATGTGCCCCCGTGTAACGAGTATGCAGCGCAGCGTTGAGCGGCTCAATATAATAATGGTAGCCCAGATTGCCGTTGACCTGATTGCGCTCATGCGGGCGAGCCTCCCATTGACCTGCTCCGCTGTACATTAATGGTTGGCTTGGATCCTGACCGGGGTTGGCGTGAAACACATACACCGCCTTGTAAGGATTACTTAAGTAGCCAGTGCTATGGGTAAAACTCGTTCCCACATCCATTACGGCGTTTTGGGTCAGAATCTGGGTTAGGCCCAAATTACCAGCGACATCTTGACGAGTACCGGTCAGGGTAGTTGTTTGTGCACCAATCATCCCTCTGTTAGGAAGGCTTGTTGTTACCTGATGATAAGTACCTTCGGTCTGAGGACTGTAGAAGTTACGCGTTGTAGTATTGCCATTGACGGTGCTGCCGTTAAAGGAATAGGGGCCACCAGCCATGTAAGTCACAGCAAATGGATCCAGGGTGGCGTGGGTATAACTGTTGGTATAGCTTACGCCGGCATTGAGGCTGGTGCGTTTTTGGTTAAAATCCAGGCGCAAACCCAGATTACCGAAGCGCGAGTCATAATCATTTTCTACCGAATAGCCACCGCCGCCGTTAACGCTGGCGTTATCCCAATCATAATCCAGTTTAAAGTCGCTTTGTTTGCGGGTTTCTGGCGAGGCGCCGACCAATACATTAGTCACCTGGTTGACTATAGCACCGGGTGTAAACGTACTACTCCCCGTATTAGGATCATAATGATAGTTTTGGCTATGAATATTATTCTGTTTGTCTATATAGAAAGGATTAGAATTTGTGTTACGTAACAGAGGTGAAGCACCAGTAATGGCATTAGTGACAGGGTTCGATACCGGACTCGCTGCATTCGACACGACCGGCGCAGAGGCAATCGGTGTGGCTCCGGCCCAGGTATCCTGAGTGTAATTAAACGCAAACTTGACCCGGTCAGTCAGGTGAACACGAGAACTACCATGTAAGCCATCTACTTCGATCGGGTTTAAATAATTGGGTGTTTTACTGGACGTGAATGTGCCAGTAGGATTTACATTGGTATAAATATTGCGGTAACCTTCCTGGTAATGGCTGTACTGAAAGTCCACTTCATCTTCATCGGCTGCGTAAGCTGGGGCTTGCATTAGGCCGGGCAGGATTAAGGCCGCTGCGGTTAATGCTTGTAAATTAGACTTGCCACGAGAGGGTGCTTTGGGTTTTTCGGGGGTTTTAATTACAGCCACAACCGCCTCCTTGTGAGTTATTTGCCGCTGAAGCTGCCTCGCGGCTACCGTAGTTATGCTGACTCAACCCGCTTTGCAAGGGATAAGGATCCAGTGCCATGTGTGGTTTGGCCAGGTTGCCGCGCTCCCAGGGCTGAACGCTGGTGCAGCCAGTGAGTACTAGCAGTACGTAAACCAGTAATAGGTGATGTAAAACTATTTTGTCCATGTATTCCTTTGAGTAAAGCGTTGCAATCTGCGATAACAATTAAGCCAAAAACTTTTTTAGAAAAAGCCGGTAACTCGTAGGAGCTACCGACTTTTTGGTAATGCAATAATACCTACCGTTGTTTAACTTAAGCAGGCCTGTGTTATCGTTGTGATGACTATGGATTTATTGGTCAATGAATTGATTCCAATCAGCTGCTGTAGTACCGGAACCATTGGGTACATCAATAAAGCTGTTGGGGTTAGCGCCAGTATTCACCCCAGTACCTGTGTGAATACCCACAGAAGAATCGGGCGCTGGGAGTGCGCCTACCGCCACGTTTTCGCAGTGAAAAGTGGCTAGATAATTAGTCGCCACACCCGGAGTA
Source organism: uncultured Methylococcaceae bacterium (assembly GCA_903873165.1). Lineage (GTDB taxonomy): Bacteria > Pseudomonadota > Gammaproteobacteria > Methylococcales > Methylomonadaceae > Methylobacter_C. The sequence continues at coordinate 65,846 of CAIQNQ010000103.1, forward strand.
TGAGAAACGGCGACGGTGTAAGTGCCGTTAGCATCTGCGCCTAAATTATCTTTTACCTGTGCCCAGGCGCCAGCATTGGTTCCGTCGCCCCATAAATTAGGAATAACAGTGCCATCGACCAAAATCCCACCGCTGTTAACCGGAACCCCTGTTGTTGAGGATACGCCAGCTAAAGGGGTATTTCCGAATGGAGAGCCGACGGATACTTTTACTTTAGAGGTGGCGCCACTAAGCGCAGTCGGAGTGCAAGTTGCATCGAGTGTTGAACAGCGATGATACGCCCTGGCCACAAAGCGTTTAGCAGCGGCTGTCGATTCGCCGCCGGCTGCCGCTGCACCTGCTGCGTTCCACGTAAAGCAACTGGTGTGATACACGTCAATCTCAGAGGCTGTGCCAGCATCCGCCGCCGAGAGTGTTCCAGGTGCTGTATGCGCCATACTTACATTAGACAGGCTTATTGCACATAGCATAGCAGTTGATAATAATGTTAGTTTTAGAGTATTATTTTTCATAGGAATCTCAATTTAATGGATTAAAAAAATGCCGACGCGCTATTTCGAGTTGCGCTCGGCCGGTACACTTATCACCATTGATAGGTGTACTTGCTTTTGCTGTCGGCGTACGGACTAGGTACGTCGACTACAAAATCTTTGCTAGGTTTATTGTTGTCCATTACGTTCGCGGTAACGAAGCAACATACCTAATTTATCAGCCGCGTAATTGCTGACACTTTTATCACTATCATTCTGGGCCTGTTCCAGCAGATCCTGATTATTGGCTGCACTTTCAATTGCCGCCATGCGCACGCTACTGTCGGTATCCTGTAAACCACGACTAATAATTTCCTTAGCATTGTCTTTGTCTAATGCCGCCATTGATGACAAGGCCTGACTGCGGATGGTGGGGTTTTTATCCCCCATCGCCTCGGTAAGTGCTGCACGCACATTTGGATCATTAATATTGGCGCCTGCCGTTAAATAACTGAGGGCATTTTTACGTTCTTCTGCGGTTTTGGCTTCTTTAAGACCGGTTAATAGGGCATCGGAGTATTCTTTATTGGGTGGTTCCGGTTTTCGTTGGGAATTATCGATACCAGATTCAGTTTTTATGGATACGGGTGTGGATTCAATCGTTAAGGTCTGACAACTACCAACACTGGAACCTAGTAGCCAAAATTCTGCGGGTTTGCCGGGTTCCGGTTTGTTTGCTACCAAGCCAATTTGCTTGGCCAGCAAGCAATCCATTAATTGCCAAACGTTTGTGCCAGCGCAAGTCGCCGTTACCGGCGCTTCTGGTAATGCGGAGTAATGAAAAATTGCACCAGTTTTACTGGCAATTTCATTAAGGATTTCCCCCAGGGGCATTTGCCTTACTTCTAAACTGATCGGGCTGTCTGCTTGTGTCGATAACACAAGTTGAATGCTGGGTTGTATCGTCGGCGTTACCACGGGTTTATCTTTTACCGTTTCAGCAAGCAAGGGATTGCTAGACAAAAAGCTCCCAACCATTGAAACGACCAAGCTTATATATTGCGTATATTTAATGATCAAGCGTCTATAACCTCTAGTTTAGAAATAGCAGGGCTTAAATCACATCCCCACGTAGCCCGTGGGGATGAGAAAAAGAGTTAAAAGGTATAGAGAGTTAAAAAGCCCGCACAGCCCGGACAGGAGCATAGGCATTTTTAGGAGCGTATCCAGCGTCACCGTAGTAGAAGTCGTAAGTCCAGGCCCCCAAGTCGTCGCTTTCTGAAGAACTCCAGAAGGAAGTACTGTCTGATTTAGTAATACCTCCTACCCCATGATCCGCTAAATTCTTATACATTAGAGTAAGTTCGTTAATTGATGGTAAATACCAATCACTTTTATTGGCTGTTAAATAAAGATCAGCTTGCTTGGCTGCACCCGTTGAGCAAGCTCCAAGCATGGCTGTGGTGTTCGCCTTACCAGCACCTAAAGCTCTAGCAGACCAAGCCGCTACCTGTGGAATTGAGGTGTTGGTAATATTACACCACTGGGTAACTGCTATATCAGTCGGAGCGGCTTCCAGATAATTAAAGCCTGGATATTCATCGTTATAATCAACAAAGAATATCCAGCCCCCACCGGGACCTACCTCGCCAACTTTACAAGCCACTTTGCCACTGGCACCACAAGTCATAGAATAGGCAAATGAACTTCCAGAGCCTGAAGAACCTGCAGGCCCCATAGCCCCTGTAGCCCCCATAGCCCCTGTGTCACCTTTTGCGCCAGTGGCCCCCGTCATTCCTATCGGTCCCTGAACTCCTGGCTCACCTTTAGCTCCTTTTGGGCCTCTTGGTCCAATAGGTCCTCTTGGACCTCTAGTTCCAGCGGACGATGCCGTTGCTAGCCCTTGAACGCCCACAGCGTCTGTTGCATCAGCAACACTCCATAATGATGACAATATCAGTGCTGACATAATCATTGGTATTTTTAATAACGATAATATTTTCATAAATGTTTTCTCAATTTAAGATGCGAATTTAACTTTTAAACCAACTGATAAAGTGGGTAGGATTAACCTTATGGAACGTTAAGGCTAATGTTAACTAAGCAGGTTACGTGCCATATTTATAAAAATATTTATAAATGACATATTACTGTAATATTGAGTCTGTTTTTGCGAAGGTTATTTTATTAACCAATTGATATATAATAATATTTACAGGAAGGTAAATAAAAATATATTATTTGAATAAGTTGTCAATTAAATCGGAATTAAATTAACTTTTTTAAAGCAGTGTTATATGACGCAGTTTTATAGATAAGTGTGTCATATAACACAAGTTTAGCCATCCAGAATATCTATAACTGTTTCGCAGCTAATTTCGTTTTCAGTGCTATTGCCTATAAAATAGGCCAATCTTTCAATAGCCTGCCAATAAATAGCTGTGTTGATAAATTCAAAAGCTTCCCTAAGTAGTCGCGTTATGTTTTCTGAATGACGCGACTTATCCGCAATAAAATCATCGAGATACTCCTGAATATTTTCTAGATCAGAACTACCGCCATATTGGTGTAAGGTATTTATCTCGATATTTTGTAAATCAAAACGCTGCCCACTTTTAAGGGCTAGATATTTGGCTTCTGCTAATGGCCCCGCTAGTAGATTGACAATATCTGCCTCAAATGCGCTTTTAATACTATCTTTTTCGCTATTACTATAAAACATACTGCTTTCGATGATATTAAACGGTAGGTTTTGTATTAAGCGGCCTTCGATCACTTGGGCAATATAATGTTTATCCCTAGGATCAATTTGATTTGAATTCGATAGTATGGATGATGAATTGCTTCTCAGATTTATCTGAAAATAAACGGGGGGTAAGTTTTTTTGTTGATTATTAAGATGTATGGCGGCCGCATGACCCGCTTCATGAAAAGCAGTTTTTAATAATAAGTCTTTATCAAAAAGGCTGTGGGTATGGTAGTTAATTGGGTGATTTCGTTTCATTAAGTCGCCTCAAACTATAAAAAAAAGCGGTCATAATGACCGCTTGAGGGGGAGGATCTTTAAACTCTGATACCTTTAGGGGCGGAGCGCCTATCAAGAGTTGCATACAGAATAGACCTGAAAAAGATATTTGGAAATGTGGCAAATTGTCGCGCGACAAAATGTCGCGATATTTGGCATAGTTACTGCTTTATATTCCTTTCTTAATTTTTAAAGTCTCGGTTAATTGAGAGTTTTCAAGGCATACAAGCCATTAATTTAAATAGAGCTGTGTCATAAGACACAACTTTTAGCAAAAGTGGGTGATATGACGCATAGTTCGTTAAGGCTGGGTAGCAGTCAATAGCACCCTATTTAAATAAGAATGATTTGCATTTGCATATTTCTAAGGTTAGAATCTAATTAACTAACAAATAGTGGAGATAGGTGTATGAAAGATCATAAAGTTTTAAGAAATAGTTTGGGCATTATGGCAGTGACGGTGTTTAGTCTGTCAGCCAATGCTTTAGATAAGCCACAGACGATGGACGATATGTGGAAAATTATCCAAGCACAACAACAGCAACTTAACGACATGAAGTCCCGTTTAGAAAAAGCGGAGAGTAAATCGACGGTTGCCAGCGTTCAACCAGCCAATCAGTCAGTTTCTGATAATAAACCGCCACTAGAGAATAAAGATTCAACGAGTCTTGCCACCAATTCTCAGGGCACTCAGCCACAAACTACTAATAATCAGGTAAAGAAATTAGAGCGTAAAACCGATATTCTTAGTCAAGAAGTTGAGAAGTTGCGCACAAACCTAGCCATTCCAGAAGAAAAACAACTTAAAAGCGCTTATGGTATGGGGCCTGCTGCTTCTAAGGTATATCAGGTGGGTAAAGGTTTATCGATTGGGGGTTATGGGGAAGGTTTTTATCAAAATATTGTTGGCGATAAAGGTACAGAAAAATCGAAAGCGGATATGGAAAGAATGGTGATGTACGTTGGTTATAAGTTTACCGATAGTATTATCATGAATAGTGAGTTGGAGTTTGAACATGGCACTACGGGTGAGGGCGCTGAAGCAAAAGGTGAAGTCTCTGCAGAATTTGCTTATTTAGATTTTTTATTCAATCCTAAAGTGAATGTGCGCACTGGCTTAGTATTAATGCCGATGGGGCTGATTAATAGAATGCACGAGCCATTATTTTATTTTGGTAATCATCGTCCGGTGGTTGAGCAAACTATTATCCCAACTACGTGGCGAGAAATGGGTGTCGGCCTGTTTGGTGCTATCACGCCTAATCTGACGTATACCACTTATGCCGTTAATGGCTTAAATGCCCGTGGTTTTAGCTCTACGGGTGTTCGTGAGGGTTCGGGTGGTGGTAGTCAAGCCTTAGCACAAGATTTGGGTTATGTGGCTCGGTTAGACTATACGCCTAATGCTTTACCTGGCTTAACCATAGGTGGTTCGGGTTACGTTAGTAATTCTGGTCAAGATTTGACTTATAATGGTCAAAAGGCAAATGTATTAACCCAAATATATGAGTCGCATTTACAATGGAAATATTATGGTCTTGAATTTAGAGCGTTAGGATCATGGGGGTTGATTAATAATGCGGGCTTACTGAGTGCTAACGTCGGCGCAAACCCTATTACCGGTGAAAATGTAATTGGCTCACAAAATTATGGTTGGTACACTGAAGCGGGTTATGACGTTTTACCATTGATGTTTAAAGATACTCCGCAATATTTAGCACCTTTTGTGCGTTATGAAAAATTAAATACCATCGCTAAGGCCCCATTGGGTTATAGTGCTGACCCTACTAAGGATCAGGAAGTATTTCAGGTGGGTTTACAGTATAAGCCTATCCCACAAGTGGTACTTAAAGCGGATTATAGAAATTTTGTGGCAAAACAAGGCAGTTTGCCAGATGATTTCAATTTAGGTTTTGGTTTTATATTTTAATAGGTTACGGCTCTTTAGTGGAACTACACGATGAAAATAGTTAAGTTAATTTTATTAAGCGGCATATTGCTGATGGTTACACCCAGTTTTGCGACTATTTATTACAGCAAAAATGAAGCGATGGAATTGGCCTTCGGTGCAGGTATCCCTATTGAGCCGTTATCTTTATTTCCCGATGAAGCACAGATCGCTAAAATAGAACAAGTCGCTAAGCAAAAATTAGAGTCCGGCTTATTCACTTTTTATGTCGGTAAAAATCAAGATAAAATATTGGGCTATGCAGCCATAGAAACCAGTACAGTTAGGACTAAACCAGAAACCTTGTTGATTGTATTAACCCCAGAGGGTGAGTTACGTAATATTTATACTTTAGCTTTTCATGAGCCGAATGAATATGAGCCGCCGCAAGCTTGGTATGAAAGGCTCTATAATAAGCCGCTTGCTAACATGGATTTTAATAAAGGTGTGGATGGCATCAGTGGCGCGACCTTAAGTACGCGTACTGCGTTAAGTAGTATTCGTAAAGTAATGATGATTTATCAAGTTATGATAAAAAATAAGGACTCTGAATAATGCGGTATTTTGTAACAGGTGAGCAACAACGCAAAGCATTACTTAACGCGTTGGTGTTGATGTTTTTAGGCTATATTGCTTTACTATGGTTGAGTAATGCATTGATGTATTTTCATCATATGGCTTTAACGCCCAGTTCAGTAATCGCCTATTATTTGGGTTCAGAAGAACAATTTACCCAGCCTAGAAGCTATCAAGGCATGTTAGAAGTGTCACATTTTCATTTGTTTTCTATGGGCATGTTGATAGTGACGTTAACCCATCTAATGTTAATGACAGATTTTTCGGTATATCTAAAGATTTGGCTCAGTGCATTAACTTATCTTTCTGCTATAGCAGATGAGGCAGCCGGTTGGTTGGTAAGGTTTGTACATCCATTGTTTGCCTATTTTAAAATTGCGGCCTTTATTACCTTAGAGTGTTCATTGTTGGCATTGTTAGTCGTAGTGATTTGGGCGTTGTTAAGGGCTAGAACACAAATGCAGCCTACCCAAACAGATTAATGTTTTAATAAGCTTTTGGGCACTAAACAATCGACTCCTTATATATAATTTATATCATGGGTGTTTCCCTTAAAACTCAGGATAACAAAGAAATGGTAATGCGAGCAGCCTTTTAAAGCGACTAGGGATGTTTTTCTTTATATGTTATAAAAATAGATTAATCGCTTCAAAAAGACAGTGACCGCCATTTTTTACAGACAACAGAAGATATTCATGGTGAACTCCTGCTTCTTGATGCACAGATGGTTCAGGGCAGTACGACCTTCGTTTAATTTTACGCTGAAGACACAAATATAAAGCAGGTCTGGCTATATTAGGTAATATCTCAGTAGATGGTACGATTGAACTGGCTAAAACTATATAACACGTTGATTTTATATGCGCTTTAGCAACAGGTACAGGGACTGTAACAGGACGCACAGTCATTGGTACCTGCAGGGCTATTGCAAGGGTACTCCCCATAAAAGGCACAAAAAAATGCCCTAATCATGCTGATTTGCGTTCTTTGCAGTTGGGTCAATTGAAATCTTCTGCAGCATGAGTAATATTTTTTAGTCCTGTATAAGCCAAGTTTATGGTTAAATATTTTGCACAATCAAGGCTTCGCGCCCCGCAAAAATTATAACGACATAAAAGGATATCTTTAGATGCAAGGCACAGTAAACCCAAAAGCGAGTCCTAAAGAATTATGGGCCTGGGCTTTTTATGATTTTGCTAACTCTGGTTATACAACAGTTGTGCAAACAACTATATTTAGTGCTTATTTTGTCGGTGTGGTTGCGGGGGCGGCTCAAGGCTTATCACCTGGATTATCTACATTATTATGGTCATTAGCGATTGGCGTGGCTAATTTTGTAGTGATGATCAGCGGCCCTTTAGTCGGCGCATTGGCAGATTATCATGCCTGCAAGAAATCATTTTTACTCATCTCTTCAATTGGCTGTATCTCAGCGACGGCATTGTTAGCCTTAGTTGGCCCAGGTGATGTTAACTTGGGTATGGTATTAGTCATTGTTTCAGCCATTATGTTTGCCTCAGGCGAAAACTTAATTGCGGCTTTTTTACCTGAACTAGCGACAGAAGAAAATAGAGGTAAATTATCCGGCTATGGTTGGGGCTTAGGTTATTTAGGCGGCTTATTAACCTTAGGACTGTGCCTGGCTTATATCACCTGGGCTAAACAACAAGGTTTAACAGAAACCCATTATGTGCCTGCTTCATTATTAATTACGGCTACTATTTTTGCCATCACTGCAACGCCTACTTTTATTTGGCTTAAAGAGCGAGCAGTACCCGTTGCCTGGGATAACCATCAATCCAGTATTAAACTCAGTTTTGGACGATTGCAGCAGACCTTTAAAGATGCGACCCGCTTTCGGGATTTAATATGGTTCTTAGCCACGTTGGGTATTTATCAATCAGGGGTGAGTACCGTGATCGTGTTAGCGGCTATTTATGCTCGGGAAGTGATGGGCTTTGATACCCAATCTTTAATTATGTTGATTATGCTGGTGAATGTAACCGCAGGTGTGGGCGCCTTAATCTGTGGTCATATTCAAGATAAACTGGGTTCCGTCCCTACTTTAGCCGTCACCTTAGTTATTTGGATTATTGCGGTTATTTTCGCTATTAATGCCACTAAGTCTTCTGACATGTGGATAGTCGGTAATATTATTGGTTTAGCGATGGGAAGCAGTCAGTCCATTGGTCGGGCCTTAGTGAGTAAATTTTCGCCCATTGATAGAGCGGGTGAGTTTTTAGGCTTATGGGGCTTGATGAATCGTTTATCAGCGATCATAGGCCCTTTGACCTATGGTTTGATTAACTATTTGAGTGACGGTAACCATCGGCTGTCACTCATGTCCACTTGTGTATTTTTTATCTTAGGCTTGGTGGCTTTAACGCAAGTGCAAGAGGCGCGGGGTAAAGCTGCTGCTGGACAGGATAATTAATATGGCATTCCGCCAGAAACGGCATAAGTTTTATTGGGTTTCTTAGCGCCAGGGCAGGCGATACTGATGCGCTGCACAGGGTTATCCAGTTTAAGTGCGGTTAATTGTCCCCCCCATAAACATCCCGTATCAATGGCATAACAATTAGGGCCTTCGTAATATCCTAAGGTTGACCAATGCCCAAAGATGATTCGCATATCGGCACTTTTGCGTTTGGGGACGTCAAACCAAGGCACTAAAGTTTTGGGTTGCGAACCTAGCGGGCCACTATTAACAAAATCAAGTCGACCATTCACGTCACAATAGCGCATTCGAGTGAAGCAGTTAATAATAAACCGCTGTTTTGCGATGCCCTTTAAATTACTCGACCATAGATTGGGCTTATTACCGTACATCTGTTTAAGGAGCATTTGGTAATCAGCACTTCTTAAGGTCTTCTCAACGAGGTTCGCCATCTTTTGAGTGGTTTTAAAATCCCACTGCGGGGGCAAACCCGCATGTAAAATACAAAACTCCGCATTATGATGAAACAAGGGTTGATGCCTAAGCCAATGAATTAATTCATCACGATCGGGGGCTTCAAGTACTGAACTCAAGGAACTCTTTTTATCGGCTACTTTGGGTAAGCACGAGGCTGCTAATAAGTGCATATCGTGATTGCCCAACACAGTGATCGCTGCATGACCCAACGATTTAACAAAGCGCAGGGTCTCTAAAGACTTTGGGCCTCTATTAACCAAGTCACCCGCAAACCAAAGCTGATCAGAATTTTCATTAAAAGAGAGTGTATCTAATAGCCGTAACAGATCATCGTAACAGCCTTGAATATCACCAATTGCGTAAATAGACATTTAATTAGTGTAACGTCCTAGGTATAGATAAAGTGAATTTTGGTATAGTAGCATTAAAGTTTTCGCCGTCATCCGGTTGCATGGTGTAAAGACCCTGCATAGTGCCTACGGCGGTTTCAATGATTGCACCACTAGTGTACCTAAAGGTATCACCTGGTTTAAGATAGGGTTGCTCGCCTATAACACCATCGCCTCTGACTTCTTGTAATTTGCCATTAGAATCGGTTATTAACCAGTAACGGTTTAATAGTTTTGCCGGCATTGAACCTAGGTTAGTGATAGTAATGGTATAGGCAAATACATATTTATTTTGCTCAGGTGCAGATTGTTCAGCAATAAAATAGGGTGTTGCTTCAACTATAATTTTGTTTTTCTCGGTCATTTTTGGATGATATATAAATAAAATAAACTTTTTTCGGTATTATTTCATCTTAACTTAATAGTAAACGCAAGCAAGTATTTCAGTAAAGCCATTAAGCGTTTAAAAACTATTACAATTTACATTTATTAGGATAAGACATTGCGTATTCACATTTTAGGTATTTGCGGAACATTTATGGGCGGTCTCGCCGTTATTGCTAGACAGATGGGCTATGAGGTCAGTGGCTCGGATCAAAATGTCTATCCGCCGATGAGTACGCAATTAGAAGAACAAGGCATTGAGTTGATGAACGGCTATCGGGTTGAGAATTTAGATATTAATCCCGATTTAGTGATTATTGGCAATGCCTTGTCACGCGGAAATCCAGAAGTAGAAGAGGTCTTGAACAGAGGGCTTAACTATGTGTCTGGCCCGCAGTGGTTAGCAGAACATGTGTTGCATGATAAGTGGGTGCTAGGCATTGCGGGTACGCATGGTAAAACCACCACGTCTAGTATGTTAAGCTGGATATTAGAGCATCAAGGCTTTAATCCGGGCTTTTTAATTGGCGGTATCCCGTTAAATTTTGGCATCTCTGCCCGTTTAGATGGCGGTGCCGAAAATAAATCGGGCTTCTTTGTTATCGAAGCCGATGAGTATGATTCTGCTTTTTTTGATAAGCGGTCAAAGTTTGTGCATTACCGTCCGCGGACTGCCATTCTTAATAATTTAGAATTTGATCACGCGGATATTTTTCCGGATTTAGAGGCCATTAAGCGCCAATTTCATCATTTGGTTAGAACCATTCCAGGTGAAGGTTTAATCATTAGTCCAGAGTCTGATACCAATATTAATGATGTCTTGGCAATGGGCTGTTGGACACCGGTAGAGCATACCTGTATTGAGGGTAGCGCAACCTGGAAGGCCAATTTATTAAAACCAGATGGGAGTAAGTTCGCGGTTTTATTTGAAGGTAACGAACAAGGTATTGTCGATTGGAAATTAACCGGTGAGCACAATGTCTATAACGCTCTATCGGCTATTACGGCGGCAAACCATATTGGCATATTACCTAAAGATGCAATTGCAGCTTTAGGGCAGTTTATTAATGTTAAACGCCGTATGGAAGTGCTGGCAACCATTAATGGCGTGACGGTCTATGATGATTTCGCGCACCATCCTACCGCGATAGCCACTACGCTTGATGGTCTGCGTAAACAAGTGGGTGAGGCGCGTATTATTGCTATAGTGGAGCCACGCTCAAACACTATGCGCTTAGGTGTGCATACTGAAACTTTAGCAAAATCCTTAGCCCAAGCCGATTTAGCCATTATGTATCAACCGCATAATTTGGATTGGGATTTAAGTAAACTCTGCCATTATGCCGATAATATTGAAATGTATCATTCAATTGATGCCATCATCGCAAAATTAAAGCTTGAAGCCAGTGCTGGCGGTCATTTTGTGTTAATGAGTAACGGTAGTTTTGGCGGGATTTATCAACGTTTACTGGATGAATTGTAAGATAATTATTCAGTCCCCCCTCTTTGACAAAGAGGGGTTAGGGGAGATTTTATTAGATAAATCCCCCTTTTTCAAAGGGGGAGGTGAATAATTACATTGTAAGTGTTGAGCTGTGGCGGTTTTCTCAAGCCGCGCCTTCGTGTATCATGTCGCTCTATAATTTGTCTCAACGTGTCAAAGATTTTACTGACAGTTGAGTACTTTACCGTATAAAACTAACCGTTATGAAGATACTCACTTTATATTTCAAAAACATTAATTCTTTAGAAGGCGAAAGTCAG
>CAIQNQ010000104.1 GCA_903873165.1 uncultured Methylococcaceae bacterium
AATTTTATACTTAGGGCCATTGATTGAGTCCGTACTAAACCAACGTAAATTAAGCCACGTATTTCTGGTTACACCATATTGGGTTCCCAACACCCAGCCTTTCGCATCTGTACCACCTTGATGAAAAATTGAATCAGTAAAGGCATCTAATACAGCATCTCTTTCTATATATCGATAAGCCAAATTAACATTCCAATCACCAAAACGTCTAAGTTCTGGTCTGCCTACGTCAGCTCGCACTTGATAAGCATCAGTACGCGGCGCGATATCTTTGTGAAACTCTCTAAAAATTTGTTGCTGATTAAAACCAAAATTCTTCGCGTAATCGGCAGTGAACATCACATGATTAACATCAGAAATTGGGTGATCAAAAATTGCCGTGGCATTAAAAATTTTAAAACCAGAAGCTAAACCAAATAAACAGCCTTGTGGATCACTACAAACCGAACCACCCGCAGAATTTTGATCGGTAATGGCAACCATCGAGTTACCTTTTTGAATAAACTGTGGTGCAGTCCAATCGTATTTATGACCATTACCCGAGGCCGAATTATAACGGGCATTTATATTTTGAAACTCGTAATAGGAGGTAGCGATATTAAAACGTGAATCATTAAACACAACCCAATCAGCGCCTATTTGTCCAGCGTATAACCATTTATCAACTGTAGATGAGGTAATGTCTTGAATTGGAAATATACCTAAGGTTAAGAAAGCACTATCAGGGGTTTGCTGACCTTGATTAATACCATTCCGTGCAGTTGGATTAAGCGTCTTATAACCTTTAACTTTAGGATCATCTTGATTAAAGTGATATCTAAAACTACCCGCAATCCCTTCAAAACTTAAGTCAGGATCAAAAACCACATCGGTTGATACAAATGGATTAATGGTTCGACCGGCGTACAAGGTAAACCAATCAGTACCTTTACCATCAACAAAGTTATATTGCAAAAACGCTCTATCAATCGCAAATTGATAGGTTTGTCCGTTATTACCTAAGGTTTGGTCATTGGATACAGGATTATAAGTATTACTAGTAGCGAAACGGATACCAGCCTTTAAGCCATCAGCAATCTTGCCTTCAAAACCTAATCTTAAGCGTTCTCTTATGCGTAATCGATCTCTCTGATTATTGATATACAGTCTATTAGGATCTTTTATATTATCAAAGCCACCAGCACTATTAATTGCCAAATAATCTGGAGTCGCGCCTAAACCTTGACCTGGATTCGCTCCACCATACAATTCATCAGCAAATCGCACTCGTACATCAAAGCTAGGATTGATTGCTGCCACCCATTCTGGTAAAGCGGCAGGAATCCCCCAGCCTTCAGTTTTAGCATCATTTTTAACTTCGGCAACGACTTCTTTTTTTAACTCTGCCCGTACCTCATCCCGAATCTCTTTTTTGACAAACTCAGGCACATAAGTTACGTGTTTTGATTTACTGACACCTTTAATCTCTTGATCAATCGGGTTAGCTTGCTGTCCCTCAGAGGGGGATGGTGAAGCGGTTGGTTGTGATTGTAATGATGCTATTGATTTTGCATTACCCTTGGCTGATGGCGTGGCGGGAGACTCAACCTCAACCGCAGCAGCTTCTTGCTCAGCTGCTGCCACTAAACCCGTACCTTCCTGTTTATTAATCACGCCACGTTGCACTAATAAATCAACCAAATTAACAAAGGTAGATTTTTTAACTTTTAACATGGCTTCTGGCTGTTCAGCATAAACAGGGGAGACCAAAGTACCGGCTAATATAGCAAGTAAGGTTTTCGTTGCAGTATTCATGTTTTATATCTTTACAGTTTAATAATTGTCACGTTTAAATAAATTAGACACACTAAAGTCTAGAGGTAAGTCGTATCTTTATAGGTTGCGGCATCGATTCTGGCGGTGCTTTATCTAAACTGGCTTGCACCTTTGGTAGAGCAGACCGAATCGCTTGGTCAACATCAGTTTGACCACTACCACTGGCTAATTCAGTGCGGGTAATGCGTCCATCTTGCCCTATCCACACATTAACAACGACTGTGTAATTCGCTTTCATGGCTGGCGTGTCTGCTAAAGCAGATTGTAAATCATCCTCTAATAGGCGTTTAATTTGACCACCATACCAAATAATGGCATTACCGCCCCCGCCACCTAAAATAGACCGACCACCTTTACGTGCCGCTAATCCAAAGCCATCAGACCCTGCAGCTCCATCGGCATCTAAACCTAACTCGGCAGCCGGTGGCTCATTAGATTCTTCTGGTGCTGGCTCTGGCTCCTGCTCAGGTTCTGGCTGGGGTTCTTCGATTTTCTCCTCTTTAATCTCTGGCTCTGGCGGCTTTACTTCAGGCGGCGGAGGGGGTGGAGGTTGTAACATCGTAATTTGTTGCGCCACTTTTTTTGCATGC
>CAIQNQ010000105.1 GCA_903873165.1 uncultured Methylococcaceae bacterium
CAGCCAACTGGTCATTGCTCGCACATAATCTAAATGTAATTTATCAGGATCGGCTAAAAAAATACTACTTTGTTTTGCTTGCGTGCCAAAATGTAACGATCGAACGCCATTTTGTTCAACGATCTCTATAATGCCTTCATCGTCATAGCTTTCATGGATAAGGTGGCCTTCATATTTGTGCATGGCAATCTGACGGTTGTCAGTAAAATTTAACAATTAACACTTATTATACACGAGCTTGATAATTAACTGACTGCTTTGGTAGGAATATGCGTGCGCATTATTTTTATTTTAAGATATATTAGCGTTGATTTATTGCTTAACTTGATACAATCCTTCTGGTATATTGTTTTTAGGTGTTTTATGATGTGGTTTTACATGAGTTTGTTTGTACTTAGAGATAAATTAATAGTGAAGGAGGCAGTGTGGAAGAATTGATATTTGTATTGTTTGTTATATTTGTAGCTTATGTGTTTTTTAACTCTGGTAATGAAAAGAAAGCGGAGCCTAAAGCAGCAGATCTTAAAAATACAGCAGAAACAGTTGATGTCGTCATAGATGTGAAGCCAGCTATCTCTGAGCCAGTTAAAAAATCGAGTATTATCAAACCTAAAGTAATTAAAAAAGCGGCGCCTAGAGTAGTAGAGCCCAAAGTAGAAGCTCCAAAAGAAGTATCTGAAAAGCCAGTTATCAAAGCGCCTGTTAAAACCGCTGCAAAAAAAGGTTTAAAAAATCCATTAACAGGTGAAATAGCTACTACCTATAATAATTACCGTTTTACTAAGCGTTGGATTAAAGATGCCTTGGTCACAGAAGGATTATTAGAGCAAGTTTATAAAAATGCTGAATTAACCGAAGCAGTAGAAGCTAATATTAAACTTGCTATCAGTCAATTAGAAGCGCTAGATAACTACAAACCTTAATTTTTATATCGTGAAAGACCAACCATTTATATTTGATCAAATTCATATTGAAGTTGCTCGTAATGCCACCGATGATTTCAATTTATTTCATGATAAGCATAAATGGTTACAAATAACTCATAATCCTTTTAAAGGGCCTATCGTATTAGGGTATCAGCTTAATACTTTAATAGAATATCAAATTCAGCTTTATAGAGCTGCTCATCATGAAGATCAGATTATCGCCCAAAATAATCTGCGCTTTAGTAATTATCAAATCACATTTGTAAATGCGGTTCGCCCCAGAGCACCGGTATATTTAGATATAAAGAAAACCCTCATTAAAACCATACCTAATTTAACCCTAGGTAATAGAATTTCAATGAAGTCTGAGGATAAGACGGTATTACTGGGCTTTAAAAAAGAAACCCAAGTGCCATTGTTTTTGGCGGATACTAAATTAGATAAACTACCTGATCTTAATGAGCTAGATGATTTAACTATAGTGCCAGGAACTGACTATTTTCTTAAACGTAAATTTATGAATAATGGTTCGGTTAAAAACTTTTTATCAGGTTCTTTGGCGGAACAATCAGATTATTTTGATGAGTTAGCCCATGTTGCGCATTACCCAGAAATCTTTCCGTGTAGCTTAAGTTCTGGAGCGTTGCTAGAAAAAGCTCAATTGGAGAATCATGATTTTAAATTAAATCCCATGGTTTATACGTCACATGAAATTTCAGTAGATAGACACTATGTCAGTCAATTAAAGAATAATGATCGTTTACATATCTTGGTTAAACAGCTTCCAGAATCCAGCGATAATACCTTAAACCAAACCAATATATTACAAAGAACCTATCACTGCTACGGTCTTTTACAAAATAACGAGGTGTTATTTAGAATGACCATGAATTTAGTTCCCTTAGAAGAAATCCTCAAAAACTTAAGAAAAGCTTCGTAATTGATTGAAATATGCTAAATTATTTAGTTCGTTTAACTGTCGATCATAAAAAATTAACTTATATGACATATTACTGTAATATTTTTTTGCTCATATTTTGATATTATGTCCCAGTTTCCTATCGTTTAAAGTATTAGCCCACTAATAATTCATTTTGCTGTTATATTTGTGATTTTATTATGCAATTTGCATCACTTTATTACAATGGATTCAGGTTTAATTACATAAATAACATTATTTATAGCTATTATGCGTGCTGCACAAATTAAAATAAAACTACCGAATTTAAATAATAAAATTGATATAGTCGGTATCAAGTTTCCAATACTGAGTTATGAAAAATGTCTGGTATTATTTAAGTATTGGATAAAAGAAGGTCAGTCGCATCAAGTATGTATTGCAAATGTACATACTGTTATGACCGCTTTAAAAGATCCAGAATTACGTTTTATCAATCATCTATCATTAGTGACCTTGGATGGTACACCATTAGTTTGGTATGCGAAACTAGTTAGAAAATCAAAAGAATTTCAGCGCGTCTGTGGGCCAGAGTTAATGTTAAGATGTTTAGAGCATGGTCAACAACATCAGTGGAAACATTTCTTTTTAGGTGGAAAAGAAGACGTATTACATGATTTGGTGAATGTCGTTAAATATCGTTATCCAAAAGCTAATATCGTAGGATCTTATTCTCCCCCGTTTAGAACACTTACTGAAGAAGAGGATCAAGCATTAGTTGATTTAATTAACCAACAAAAGCCAGATTTTTTGTGGGTAGGCTTAGGTGCGCCTAAGCAAGAAAAATGGATTGCGGCACACATAGATAGATTACAAGTTCCCGTGCAACTAGGCGTGGGAGCAGCATTTGACTTTAATTCGGGTCATGTATTACGCGCACCGCTATGGATGCAAGATAATGGGTTAGAGTGGATATACAGAGTTTTTCAAGATAAACGGTTATTTAAGCGTTATTTAGCTACCAATCCTTTATTCCTGATGTACTTTGTTAGAGATCTCTTACATTCTAAGTTATCTAAAAAAAACCTAACTCCCATTAAGCAAGTTTCCTATTAGGGTGTTATTTCGTCCGTGTAGACGAGGCTTGGGAAACACCGACACCTAGCATTAAAGCATAGGTATAAGCGACTGCAGGGATTTGTAAACTAAAATCTGCAAAGGCGTGCGTGCCGACTAACACACTAGCGGCAAATCCTAAAGCGGGGTAAAACCAGTTTCTTCTGCGTACCCAAACACCGCGTAAACATAATAACGCCAGCCATAGCATGGATAAAAACAAAGCCATGGCAGGTATCCAGCCCAATTCAAAAATATTTTCTAAATAGGTATTGTGAGCCTTGTCGTAAAAGCCATCGATTGTTTCATCTCGATATAATCTAAAACTGTTTTCAAAGGTACCGTAACCTAAGCCTAAAAAATCCGGCTCAGTAGCGACTTTAGCTATCATAGTATATACATTTGCTCTGCCGACACTCTCTATATCAAGTCGATCTAAACGACTAATTAATACATCAAAACTCTTCGAAAATACCAGCCAAACAATTAATGTCACCATTAACACCAAAGCGAATAAACCAGATTTCTTATTAATTTTATGACTAGCCAATAAAACAATAACCAAGCAGATAACAGCAAACAGCGTGCTTAAACAACCACCACGAGATTGCGACATTAATAAAGCTGATATGACCGTAAAGGCCATTAACAAAGGAAACCAACCTTTAATGAGTACTTGTTCATAAAAAAATTCGCGACCAAAATGACTGCTTAATCCATATTTTAAGCTGGAATCAAACGTATTAAATAGTAAAGGTCCTATTGCTAATAAGGACAAGCCTGCATACGTGCCATAAGTATTCCGGTTAACAAACGTACTGGTGACATTATCTATGTAAGTCCACTTATCAAACCATAAAATGGTTTTAAAGTTACCCAAATAAACAATCAACCCATACAGTGCATAAGCAAAACCAATATAAGCTAAGGCATTAAAAGTTAAAGCGGCTTTATCAGAGTTTCGATTTAATTGAAAACTTAAAAAAAACACTAGTGCATAACTCATTAAACGCATGAGTGCGGTATAAGAAGCTTCTGCATTAACGCTAATTATTGGCGTAATAGATGTTTTTAATTGCTCGGCTGCTAACTTCCAAAAAGGATGTACCCAACTATCAGGCACAAATGTAGAGGTTTGGATAAAAATCCAAATAATGGGGATACACCATAATAAAGCAGATACCCAAATAGCTTTATTATTAAGTACTATAGTGCGTTTGTTCAATAAGACCTGTATAAAGAAAACTAAACCACACAAGGCAAATAACATAGAGCATAAGCTCCATGCCCAAGGACGGTTAGCACCAAAGGGCAGTGGAGATAAAAGTACAAAAGCCAATAAAAAATAGTACATAATAAACAAGACCTATTATGTGGGGTTTTTAGTTGTCATTAACTTTACTAAGTTGGCTTCGTAATTAGACAAAATAGCATCAATGCTTAAGTTTGCTTCTGCATACACTCTACCCGCAGCACCAAAAGTAGTACGTAAATTTTTATTTCCTGCTAAAATAGTTATTGCTTCTACTAAGGCGGTGGCATTTTCTGGTTCTATTACTAAGCCGCGTTCAGATACTACAGAAGCTAATTCAGTACCAACATTTGCCATAGCAATAACAGGCCGAGCACTGGCAAACATACCCGTTAATTTAGATGGCATGACTAAATCTGCGGCATCAGCACGTTGTGGTAGTAAATGTATATTTGCAATGGCTAAAAACTCACCTAAACGCTCCGCTGGTTGTAAATCTAAAAACAGAACATTTTTAAGGTTTTTGCATAGCTCAACTAAATCTTCGCGTCCTGTCCCTTCTCCACAAAAAACAAAGAATACTTCTGATTCGCATAAATTAGCTGCCTGAGCTAAAACCTCGAGTCCTTGCTTATTGCCCATGTTGCCAGAATATAAGGCGACAATTGCATCTTTAGGAATACCTAGTTCTGCTCGATACGCTGGATTATGGTCATCGTTAGAATAGGTGAAATTACTTAAATCAACCCAGTTAGGAAATAAAACTAATTTATCCGCGTCTATCCCTTTACTTAAGGCTCTAATTAGCATGTTTTGAGAAATCGTGCTTACTTGATTAAATAGACGCAGTAATATCCGCTTTATTTTAAGCACTATAGAACGGAGAGTTTTGCCTTTTAATAGTCCTAAATCAAATGCCGCATCTACCTCAAAATCTTGGATATGCAGACAGGCCTTAGCACCAGAAAGCTTAGCGACTAACAAAGCTTGCGGTGCACAAAATATTGTGGGTTCTACTACCCAAACAACATCAGGCCGCCAGAAAATTTGTGACAACATCATTGGGAAACTAGTCGCAGCAAAACTGGCTAAATGAATAATCCGTTTTAAACCAGACATATTAGTTGTTACCCATAAAGGACATCTAAAAATAATGACTGAGTTTACGGCTTCTACTTGCCATTTATTAGCGTAATTATTAGTTATTTTCCATTGGGGATAATAGGGCAGTGCAGTTACTACTCTAACCTGGTGGCCTTGATCAGCAAACCATTGAGCCATTTCTCCAGTGTATTTGCCAATACCAGTCAATTCTGGAGAGTAGTTAATTCCGTGAAGGAGTATTCGCATTAGTAAATCTCAAGTATGTTAAATTGACTGGTTAAAAAAATACAAGTTAGGCTTATTCTTTCAGGCCTCAATTATATTGACTTGAGTTGAAAATAACAATGTATAACTTAATGCGAAGCTGTGTTAATTGCATCTGAAATAATATTAGCGAGTACAGTATTACCTTCTGCGGAAGGATGTATGTTATCTCGATAGTAACTGGCTAGCCAGCGTTTATCATTTGCAACCAAAAAATATTTGCCAGGCATTAATGCTAGTTTTTCAAGGTTCGATGTGAAATGTTGGCTTCTTAGCTCTGCATCTAACAATTCCGGTTTATCAGGATAAATAATATACAAGGGTTTAAGTTGGGAAGTTTTTAAAAAATCAGCTAATTCAGTCCAAACATTTCCGGGAGGTACTTGTAAACCTTCTGGAACCACATCACATGCATCAAAAGAATGAACATATTTATTAAACAAATACCAAAGTGCTAAGGTTGGTTTTGTGCGTGGGTGAGTAAGTTCACATTTCCATGATGAGGCTTCTGCAAAATCACCAGAATTTAATACAAAAACTATAACATCAACTTGTTTTATTACTTCAGGATTTGAGCGTAAATAGCTTAGTTCATTACGTAATCCCCAACTACCTGCGGAAATGGGCCATATTTTTTTAGCAGTTACTTGTTCTAGTTGCGGACCAAGTCGTTCAGTTTGATCTAGTGGATTGCCACCTAATACAATACTGTCACCCACTAATAGTAGGTCTGTTTTAGTATCCGGTAAAAATTCAGTAGCTCCCATGTGTAAGGCATTAAATTGCCAATTATGTTTATTTAAAAAACTTCCACTTTGATTAGCGGCTGGAATGTAGCCGATAGTCGAGTTTGCATCATATATAGGGAAATCAACCATACCTTTGGCGCGAACAACAATCTCCCCACCCAAGATAATTGTTGTAATTATGATCATTGCTATAATATATTTTTTCATGTTATTTTCTGATTTTTATGTCAAGTTTTTTATTTACCGCGATTAACCCATTTATTTATCTTTAATATTACATTTTTTTCAATTAGGAAGTAAATAATAACTGATCCAATAATCGAGATTGATGATACAACGAATAATACAGATGGAGGGTAAGCATTTTTATTAAGTTTTGACCAAAAACCCAGAGAGAAAGAGATAAAAAACTCATGAAATAAATATATTGAATAAGATGCTTCACCTAATAATAATAATAAATTATTACCCCATGAGCTTTCATGGGTTTTACGAATGATCAACATTAAGATAACAATTGTTGCACAGACAAAAGCCATTAAGGCTGTATCAAAAGTGGTTCTTATTTGCGTTGGATCATTACTTATATAACCAGTAATATCACTATAAATCAGAAGGCAAGCACCTAATATAATCGAGATGATAAAGACGTGGCGTAATTCAAATAGTGGTTTGATGTAACCTTTAAGATAAAGAACTGCAATAACAAATCCAGCGCCAAAGAGCAAATTTAATTTATTAAAAAAGAAATTAAATAAGGTGGAAGTATTATCAACAAATGGCATAAGGAGTAGAGGTGAAACAAACCAAGCCCCAATAATCAAAAGATAAAATCTGCCGGCAAACCAAGAGCTACAAAAAATTATATAAAAAAGAGCCTCATGTCTTAAGGTCCAAATTACGTTTGGTGCTACTTCGCCAATAGGATAGAGAAATAATGCACGCAAAATCGGCAAAGGATCAAAAAAACCATCTCGACCAACATAACGTAATAAAGCATAACTAATAATACTAATCCACATCAATGGAATGATACGAATAGCTCTTTTTTGTAAAAATTTTTGTACTGTAATCTTTGGCTTTAAATTGGACGATAATGAAGTATAGGCGATAATAAAACCACTAATGACAAAAAAAAGGTCGACACCTGTTCCACCAGCTTTAAAAAATCCGCCCAAAATACTTGTATCAAAGTATTTTGGGAACTTAGCCATACCTGTAACATGGCTAAGTACGACGATAAAAACTGCAATACCTCTTAAATATTGTATTCCTTCTAGGTTATGAGTGGTTTTTGATTTAATTAAATTATTATTTTCAGACATATTATTTTATTTGGTTAATTTGATTATTCACATAAGGTTAATATATAATAAAATATCATTTCTTATTTAATTTTGGAGGTGAACTGAAATCCAATAGTGCATTGCCACTTTTTATTTTTAAATGACCTTGATCAAGAACCATAAATGGACTGTCAATAACAGGGCTTGAAGCGGGGGTCTGGATGATGTCATCAATTTTTATTTTTGGCAGTCCTACGACTCGATCAGTTTTTGTTTTTATATCTAGTTGAAACTGCGCTTCTACAGTTTTATGATCTTCATCAAGATAGGTTAGTTTGACTTGTGATGGTGAAAAATATAAGGCTTTGTTTTTAGTCATTGTAATGAATTGATTAAAATCCATATTTTGAGTTTTTTCATCTACTTTGAAATAAATAGCTGTTTTGGGTTGCCTTATTTTAAAGACTTTATAGTCTACTAGATCAGGTTTGTTAGTCGTATCTTGATATTCATTTTCGCCAAAAAGTGTACCCATGGCAATAAAAGTATCACCCGCTTTTGCAAAAACCCAGCTTTTTTCTTGCACAAGCTTATCAACTGACAATGGAATTCGGCATTGAGCTAGTTGGTATATTGAATTTTGGTGTTCGTTTCGTAATTTAAAAAAACGGTTATTTGCATCAAATACCCAAGGGTCTTTCGAAGGTATATCAAAAAGCATTACACCTTCTGTTTTTCCTAGATAAACCTGCATAAATGGTGATGAGCGATCATTACTCCAAGCATCTTCTCCTAAATTACTTTTCCAGTAAGGTTGATAACATTCAATTTGGTTTTTTTCTTCTGTGCTTTTATATAGAATAGAAAAGAGTTCAGTGTCTTCATTATACCATCCAGGATTAAATATAGTAGTTCCTGCACCCAAAGCGAAATTTTTTGTAATATAGGCTTTGCCATATATCTCTGGTGATGTTTTTGCATCCCATATTCCAAAAGTAGGTGTGACGGTTTTTATTGTATAAGGTGTGGCGTTGTTTTCTAAAAGTTTTAATACTGATTCAGGTGGCCTCCATTTTGAAAGTGCTAGCATCACTGTATACACTGGTTCTTTTCGTCCTTCCAGGTCATTAATTCCTAAATTTGGAATGCCATAATAATACCAAAGAATTTGTTGTGACACTGACACGTATTTATGTTTATCTAAAGTGACGGAGTTTTTTTGTGGCACAATTCCTCTTGCTAAAGGTGGGACAATAACTCCATCAAAGGAATGAGCTTTTAATGCAGAAAGCTGAAGAGTGGCTTGTAGTTCGACTATTTTTTTTACATCACTATCGCTTGCAAAATCAATAAGATTTAAGAGTGGGGTGAAGTTGGCCATAGCGTAGGTTGGTGATAATAATTCATATTGGCCATCCTGCATAAATCGATAATTTCTTCGGAGCAATAATTCTTTAAGAGCGCTCATTAGTTCGGTAGATGAAAAATAATGATCATCCCTGTTATGCCATTTTACATCTGGAAAATATTGCGCTAATAGATACCATGATGAAGAGCGTAACATTGCATGGTTAATCGTTCCATGATCTAATAAGGCATGTTTAAGTGATAATGCTACTTTTATGCGAGTTTTTTGCTCGGGTGTGAGACAATCACCATATTGATATAAATACCTTACCAACGGTGGCAAAGCAAACATTTCAATTATATAAATGTTATTTTCTATTTTAGTTGATTCAAAAACCTTAACTATATATTCAGTATATTCTTGAGAGCCACAGCCTTGTAGTGCTGTTATACCTAAAATATCATAGGTTTTAAATTTTGGGTTTTCATTGTCGATTGTCTCAGGCTCCATGATACTCAATAACCATTGCTTTCGTGCCTCAATACTTGCTCCATAGGTCGAAACAACTCTTGATGGTAGCTGCTGATAAGTAGTATTATCTGCATTTGCTTTAGGCAGCAAAGTTATAAGCAGTAATATTAATTGAAAAGACATTATCCTATATTTAACATTTTTTAAATTTAATATGACACTCTTAAAGTACATTTTTATATTTCCGTTAAAAAATTAATTAAACAAGTAGGACTTGAATACAGTCAAGTTGAAATTGGATTATGTTAGATATGACTATGAGTTTTTTGACATTAGTTCAATTTGTTATCGTCCAATTATGTTGATGAAACGTTTATTAGAAATGTTAATCGCCAATTTATGGGCAGGACTTTCTATTAAAATAAAAAAAATATATGCTAACAAAAAAGCACTTAAAATATGAAATATTCTGTCAGTTTCTGTACCGATGCCAAGACTTTCAATTCCCGCATAACCTAAAATTGATATTGTTAATGGATGTATCAAATATAAAGAATAACTCCAAGAACCGGCCCATTCTAATGGTTTAAATAATTTCTTATTTGATAAATACATTATTTCAAAACCTAACCAAAAGAAAACTATAACCGCAAATAGGTTTAAACTAAATGCGTTACTTGCCACTATGTATGTGGAGTGAAATTTTAGAATTCTTAATAAAAAGACGATAAAAACAATAAGTATTCTTATTTTCCAAATATTGTAGGTTGTTAATATTTTAAATCGATGGTAAGTTTCGGCTAAATAACATCCCATTAACCAGCAGGGTAATCCTATGATCCATGTGTGCTTACCAAGTGCTACATATGAATTGTTGGCCGCGTATACCATATCAATATTTAGAAGCAATACCAATATGCTTATTACATAACTTATTAGAATCATGTACAGCATGCCAATGTGAAAACGGACAACTAATAAGAGTGGATATAGTAAATAGTATATAACCTCACAAGTAACACTCCAAAGGACTGTATCGGTCCAGACATTTTTTGGATTATGAAAAAATATAAAGAAAGCTGCAGCAGTAATTGCAGGTAAACCAATTCTAATCAGTCGTCTAAAATAATATTTTGGAATATTAATTGTTTGTGTTTTTACAAATGAAAAGTGAATACAAAATCCACTAATGACAAAAAAAACAACCACCGCAGCTGGCCCATTAAATATTAACCCTATTGCTGCAGATAAATAGTGGCTTATATTTGTAGGTAAAAAATAAAATGTGTTTTTATTAATCACACCCAAATGCCCGAATAGAACAAAAAGTGCGCAAATAAATCTGATACTATCTAGACCTTGAATACGATTCATAAGTTATGCTGTTTAATTGAGAAGTTAAATGTTATTAAAGATATCATGCACTGTAGAAAATTTTAAGTATATTTAATCGTTTAACCAATCAAGATATAATGTTACTCCTTGAGAAACAGTTAAAAACTCTTTACTATAACCGGCCTGCCTTAAATCTGTTAAATCAGCCTGAGTATAACTTTGATAGGCACCTTTTAAATGTTCTGGAAAAGGAATGTATTCAATTGTACCTTCTTTATGCCAAGCAATTACCGCTTCTGCTATAGCATTAAATGGTTCTGCAGTTCCAGTACCCAGATTAAAGATCCCACGTTGTTCTGGATGATCAAAAAACCATAAGTTAACATCGACCACATCACCTACATAAACAAAATCTCGTTTATGCTCACCATTTGCCATGCCATCATAGCCTTCAAATAATCGAGCCACTTTATATTCTTTAACTTGGTTGTTAAAATGATATGCCGTGCTACTCATAGAGCCTTTATGTTGCTCCCTAGGACCATATACATTAAAGTATCTAAAACCTACGATAGGACTTGTTGTAGTAGGCAGTAATCTCCTGACATATTGATCAAATTGAAACTTTGAATACGCATACATATTAATAGGCTGTTCACAGCTTCTATCAACACTAAAGCCATGATCACCATTGCCATACACCGAAGCGGATGACGCATATAAAAAGGCAATATTGTGCTCAATACAACGATGTAAAATACGTTTTGAATAGTCGTAGTTATTATTCATAACAAATTGACCATTCCATTCTGTGGTTGCTGAACAAGCACCTTGATGAAATATGGCTTTAACTCCATCTAAAAAGCCTGGCTCATCAATTTTTTGAATAAACTCACTTTTATCCATGTAATCAGCGACATTTAAATCAGCAATATTAAGCATTTTTCGACCATTCACTAAATGATCAACTAATAATATATTAGTTTCTCCGCGTAAATTTAATGCTTTAATTAAGTTACTACCAATGAACCCAGCACCACCTGTCACAATAATCATAATGTACCTTTTGCTTTATTGATCATAGAAGTTGTTGATTGACCTTCAACAAACTGCAATATTTTTACTTCTCCGCCGGCTTTAATAACGGCTTCACCACCTACCACTTGATCTTCAGTGTAATCTCCGCCTTTTACGAGTACATCAGGTAATAATTTTGTATAAATTCGTTCTGGTGTTTCTTCTTCAAAAGGAACCACCCAATCCACACAGGCTAATGCTGATAACACTGTCATTCGTTCTGCCAACTTATTAATGGGTCTTGAATCACCCTTTAGTATTTTTACCGATGCATCTGAGTTAACAGCAACACATAATCGATCACCCAAAGCTCTTGCTTGTTTTAAATAGGCCACATGTCCAGCGTGTAGTAAATCAAAACAACCGTTGGTCATAATGATTTTTTCGTTTTGAGCCTTTGCTTTTGCAAAAATTTCAAGCAACTCATCTTCTGATACTACACCATATACTACATTTATTGAGCTATGTAATGCTTCCGTTAGTTCATGGGGCGATACGGTTGAAGTACCTAATTTTCCAACCACAATACCGCCTGATAAATTAGCTAAGTACATGGCTTCTTGTAATGGCAAGTCAATAGATATTCCTAATGACATAACTGCGATTACGGTATCACCTGCTCCAGTGACATCAAAGACGTCTTTTGCTTGGGCTGGTAGTGAATGTGATTGATCGGGTTGAATTAATGTCATCCCAGCTTCACTACGAGTCAATAACAAATTCGCGATTTTATACTGATCCAATAAAGCCTGTCCTTTAGCAATTAACTGTTCTTCATTTTCTATTGTACCGACCACAGCCTTAAACTCAGACAAATTAGGCGTAACCACATCTGCGTAGGCATAACTTTCGTAATCTAAACGTTTAGGGTCAACTAATACTTTAGCCCCCGATTGTTTAGATAGAGCGATATAAGTGGATACCTCGGCCAATGTCCCTTTACCATAATCAGAAAACACTACGACATTATTATTTGGCAGGTGTTTTTGTAGTGCTGCTGTTATGGCAGTGCTATCAAATTGAATGGGTGTTTCTTCAAAATCTATGCGAATCAGCTGTTGATGTTGTGCCATAACGCGCAATTTACATATACTTCGGATAGTTGGTTCAATAATAAACTCACAGTCTACGCCTTCTGCTTCAAGCAGTTTTTTAAGAACCTTGCCATCAGCGTCATCTCCTACCACCCCAATTAAAGTGACTTTGCCACCTAACTTAGCAATATTTAATGCCACATTACCAGCACCACCAATGCGATCTTCAATAGCTTGGACTTTAACTACTGGCACGGGTGCCTCAGGTGAAATGCGTGCAGCTTGCCCTGACCAATAACGGTCTAACATGACATCACCAACAACAATAATACGGGCTGTATTAAATTCCGGTAGTTTATTAAACACTGAAAGTCTCCTCAGAATATTGGTTATTTAATTTATTTTTAATAATTTGTAGTTATGCTCTAAACTGATTAACTTTTTGTTTGTTACAGAAACTCTTTTCATTACTAAAGTGATTGTTCAGTGAGTATTTCATTGTTTACTCAGGTTAGATATTTTTCAGATCAAAAAACAATGGGTGTAAGATTTTAGTTGATTTGAATATTGTATTTATCATAATAAGTTATTTTTAATAAATTGATCTTGGATTTAACTAAAAATAGTTAGTGAAATATAAATAACACTTAAACTACCACTTCTAAATATTTTAATTTTTTTCGAGTGATATGCATTACTACGAAATTTTAATTAAAAGAATTAGTAGACTTGGTTGGTTTTTTATAATCCCAAATTTTCCAAATTATAATCAATTATTTTTTGTACAAGTAAATCGGCTGGTTTAGATAATTCAGAATTATTAACCGCATTAACATTAGATATAATGTTGCGTTTACTAGTTGAGGAAAATAAAATAATTGATGATTTGCGTTTATCTGACGTAGCTTTTAGTATCAACGTTTCAAATGATCCGTCTATTAAGAGGTCATAATTAATATCTTTTGACCATTCAATTGCTAAGGTCCTATTGGATTTTAGTATTTCTTTAATAATTGATAAAGACCCCGAAAACGTGCGGTATAGAATATCAAATTTTGCATATGGTTCTATGTTATCTGTCACGTTCCAGTTATATTGTAATAATTCACAAAACTGGGGGTATTTAATTAGTAATTCTGGTACGCGTTTTACATCTCCGCCTACACCAAAACTTTTTATTAGACCTTTTGCTTGGCTCTCTTGTAAAGCATCTAATAAAGAAGGGTTAATTAAATCATCGGGTTGAGCTTCATGCATCAAAAATAAATCTAAATAGTCTCTTTTTAGAAAATTTAGACTCTTTTTTAAAGATTTTACTACTTCATCTCCCGTGAAATTCTCCCTTATATTAATATGTTGTGAGGTTTTACTAGCAGGTTGGATCATAGGAGATGATTTACGCAGTTTACGTATAATTGGTCTCAGTAATGTACGAGCATTAGCTAACAATGGATTGCTAATGGGTGGGCGGTTGCCAAATTTTGAACAAATGCTAACGTCATCACTTTTGTTTTTTAGAAACTTCCCAACAAGGAATTCAGTCTGTCCACGACCGTAGGATCTAGCCACATCAAAATGCCTAATACCTGCATCATAGGCTACATCAAGAAGAAACACAGTTTCTGGTTGTAAATAAGCACAACCAAATCCTAATTGTGAGGTTTTCTTATCACTGTTTGGTAATTGTATCTGTCTCATATAGTGATATCCTAAAATGTTGAAATATTCAAATGATCTGCAAGCCTAAGAGCCAGCGCGATTGTGGTATGTGTGGGGTTTACAAATCCAGTACACGGGAAGACTGCACTACTACAGATATAAGTGTTCGTCATGTCATGAATTTTAAGGTTTATATCTACAACGCCATCTTTTGGAGATAGCGACATTCTAGCTCCACCAATATGATGGTGCCCTTCTTTAATTTCAGACGTAAATTCAGTATTACAATCTAATAGTCTTTTATCTATTTCGATTTCAGCTAATCCTTTTGATTCAAAAGCTTTCTTGGCTGATAATGCATAACTACGTAGACTATGTAATTCTTGATTTGATAGTCGCCATTCAAGATGAACTTGAGGTAAACCAAGTTTATCTTTTTGATCACTAAGCCTAACGATACTATCACTGAGTGGTGATTGTTCACAATGTGCCACTAAAGAAAGTGTAGTAGATTTCGTTTTTGTGGCTTTCATAAGCTTTTGCATTAAAGGTATTTTATGCCAAAGTAATTTATGTGAACACAACATTAAGTGGGTTAAGTTATGAAAATTAAGTTTATCAAAGCGCCTAGATTTCAAACTTTTAATCGTAACGAATGCTTGACTTAGGTCATCAACTCCATTTGTAACAAAAGTTACTGTTCCTCCAACATCTAACATTTTTAATTGTTCTTGGTGCATCGAAGAAAGTTTGAGTTTTGGATGGTAGCGCCAACCATTTAAAGAAAAATAATCAAAAAATTTGTCTGGATCTGTTAAATTAATTGGCTTAACAGTAGCAATATTGGCAACTAAATGATCTTGGAAAAAACGCCCAACTTGATCATTCACTTGCCAAGGTGCTAACTTACCGTCCGAAATAGGGAACAGCAAAAGACGAGATGTTTCAATTCCACCAGTACATAGCACAAAAATACTGGCTTTTATTTCAATAGCTCTATTTTCCTTATGGCGACAAATGATAGAAGTAATCTTATTTCTTTGTGAGTTTAGTTTAAATTCGGTCACATTTGCATGCAATGCTAATGTAAGGTTCGGAAGAGTTTTTAATTCATTTCTATAAAGATCTGAAAAGTCACGTATTTGACACCAGCTTGATATGCCGTGAATAAAATGCTCACCTAAATCTAGTGGTGATATTTCACGCTTTTTCCAAATTTCCTTTGGGTCGGTAATTGAATCTTTAAGTCCTTCATACTCAATTGCTTCATCATAAAAAGGTTGAAGTTCGTCTTTATTAAAAAGCCACCCACTTCCTTCAATCCAAGGGCGATTAGGAAAAATATGCTCGTCTATTTCTAGTATTTGCCCACCCCACTGAGTACTTGTTCCGCCGACTCCCCTAAAGCGTCCTTCACTTAATCCATCAAAGTTTAACCCTTCTGTAGTGCCGCTATAAAGTTCTTGTGCAAACGATTCATGATGGCGTCCTCCCGATTCTAAAAGTAAAACTTCTCGTCCCAGTCTTGCTAATTTTATGGCTAAACAAATGCCAACAGGCCCAGCACCTATAATGCAGATGTCTTTTTCATTAGTAAGAGAGTCTATAATATCGTTTAATTCAACAATCATGTTAACCTGACTTTATTTAAATTTTATTATTGTTAGAATTTCATGTGAAATGCGTACAACTTGTCCTGACCAATAATGATCTAACATGATATCGCCGACCATGATAATGTGGATTTAGTTAAATTCGGGTAGTTTATTAAACACTAAAAGTCTCCTCAATCACATCACACCACCAGTGACCAATTATAATATGAGCTTCTTGAATTCTTGCCGTTATTTTAGATGGAACGTTAATTGAATGAGAAACAATTTTGCTCAGTTCTCCACCTTCAGCCCCGGTTAAACCGATAACTAGCATACCTTTTAAGTTAGCAGCTTCAGCGGCTTTTATAATATTCTTGCTACGACCTGACGTTGATATTGCAATTAAACAATCTTTTTGTGTTGCTAAACCCTCTACCTGTCTGGCATAAACAGTTTCAAAATCAAAGTCATTGGCATGTGCAGTTAAAATAGAGGTATCCGTTGTTAAGGCAATTGCTGCTAACGCAGGCCGAACTATACGATACTTGACTACTAATTCGGCTGCTATATGTTGACAATCAGCAGCACTACCACCGTTACCGCATAAAAAGATTTTACCTCCATTTTTTAATGTTTCAATCAATTTATCCGCTACTGTCTCAATAGTTTCAGAACAGGATACCAAACGCTCAATCATTGATTTGTGTTCTTCAAGTTCCAATATAAATTTTTTCAAGCTAATACCCCTGATAAAGTCAGTAAAATGATGTGTAAGTTTTAATTATTAGTAAACGAAATCAAATGTATACTTCGTTCAGCAACTTCATTAGCTTGTATAGAGCGAATACAAATCATTTTTTGGTCTACGCATACGCTAAGCTTACAATTTGAACAAGGTACTTCATTGTAAAAAACATTTTTTTCATTGCCATAAGGGAACCAAACTCCAGGTTTATCTCTTGCAGCAAAAATACTAATGCAAGGAATCCCAACACTACTGGCTAAATGCATTGGTCCACTGTCGTGACCTATGAATAAAGATGCTTGATTTAAAACAGCTGCGCTTTGCCGAGGATTTATTGCCCCGCATAAATTAAGATATTCACCTTGCCAATTTTTTACAATCGATTCGCATCTTTCATGTTCATCTGGCGAACCTAGAAAAACCAATGAATAGGAACCATTTAATTTGTCCTGAAGTATTTGCAAAAGTTCTATCCACCGATCAGATCCCCAATCTTTAGCTGCCACTTTAGCGCCAACACTTAAGGCAATAAAAGGCTTATGCAAAACATCAAGTAATTTTTTTGCAACATCAAATTCATTATTTTGAAGTTCTAGTGAAAACAGTTTCTGATTCAGTTCGTTTGAACTATATCCAATTGTCCGGATAATTCGGCCTGCTTCTGATTCATAAAGATTAGAGTTAGAAAGTTTAATATGCGTATTGCAGTTTTTAACTGGGTATAAGCCACGTACTTTTAGAATTCCAGATAATAAGAAAAAAAATGCATCCCTTAAACGTTGTGAGTTGGAACGAATTGGCATTAAATAAATACTTCGGTCAGGACTCAATTTTCGAATTTTATTTATAACCTTAATAAAAGATTTAAAATTAATTTTTCCATGCGGATATTCAATATAGTCATCAATAAGTCCTGAGCCAATTAATATTTGATGACTTGGGGCGGCTTTTATACCGCCATCAACAGGTGAGTTGGTTAGCAGAGTAATTTTACTATTTGGAAATTCTGCGCGGATTAAATGAAATGCTGGCAAGGCAACTAAGGTATCACCTAAGCTACCAATTCTAAATATAAGTACATTTTTATAATCTTTTTGATTTAACATTCGTTTTTATTTATTTAGGAACTGCTTGTTGAGATTTTAAATTTTATATTCGAATTACTTAGGATATTACTAGTTAAAGATTATAAAAATTACTAATATTTATGTTTCTCTGTACCACTATTGCGTGGTTTAATTGGCCTCGCAGGCGATCCATAACAAATCATTCCCTCTGGTAAGTCCCCAAAAACAGAACTTCTCGCCCCTACCACTGTACCTCTACCAATTGTAACACCAGGACCAACAAATACATCGTTAGGTAACCAGACTTCATCTTCAATTTTGATCGGCTTTTCACCGATATCGAAGGTGATTTTATTAATGTCGTGAAAACCAGTGCATAAATAGACTCTATGTGCAATTGACACATTTGAACCAATTTCAATGTATCCTAAGTTATAAATAATTGATTCATCACCAATCCAAGTATAATCGCCAATCGATAATTTCCATGGATAAGTTATCGTCGCGCTCGGGCGAATTAATACCCCTTTGCCTATTTTTGCCCCAAACAATCTTAGTAGTGAACATCTAAATGAATACATGAATTTAGGTGAGAGCTTGAACAAAGAACTTTGCACAAACCACCACAACTGTGTGTAAACTTTGCTTTTTCCGCGAAAATCAGCTGGGACCGTAAATTTAGAAAGGTCTTGATATTTGGGTGAGTTCATATTTCCTTCTTTTTCAACATCCAATTAACAGTTTCATGTATTCCCATATCCTCAGTATAAGGAAGATTACCAGTTACTTTTGATATTTCAGAGAAATCGTGAATCATTTCAGTAGTTAAATTATTCAATCTAAAAGTAGTTAATGGCGAGTTTTTATAGCCTAAATTTGTTAGAAGATCTCCAGTTTTTGCTAATAAATTCATTAAGAAAAATGGAATAGATAAGGGTGAAGAAACACCGAATTCTTTAGCAATTTTTTTAGAAAAGCTATCTACTTCAATTGGAATATAGTCACCTAGATAAAATGTTTTGGTATTTATTAAATCAGATTGTGCTGACATTAATTGTCTTAGTTGAAATACTGAATTGCCAACATAACCGAATGATTTTTTAATTATCATTTTTCCAGGGTGAACGTATCTATGTGCTTTAATGTGATCAAAAAACAAACGGTACGGAACATCAAACCATGGACCCCAAATAGAAGTAGGTCTGACAATAACCCATTCAAAAGGTAATTTACTATGGTTGCGTACGATTTGTTCTCCCAACACTTTGCTTTCACCATAAGCAGTGGTTGGGCAGTAGTCAAGATCGGTTGCGGGTTGATAGCCAATTTTACACAC
Organism: uncultured Methylococcaceae bacterium; assembly: GCA_903873165.1. Lineage (GTDB taxonomy): Bacteria > Pseudomonadota > Gammaproteobacteria > Methylococcales > Methylomonadaceae > Methylobacter_C. The sequence goes on from CAIQNQ010000105.1 coordinate 19,263, forward strand.
TAGTCGAGAGGAAGCAAAAATCACCCTTTTGACGCTATTAGTTTCAATACAGGCGTCAATTAGATTAGTTACCCCTTGTGTGTTTGCAGAATAATCATTGATATTATCTGAATGTAAATCAGTACGCGCACCTAGGTGAAAAATTTGTGTTGGTGAAAAGTCTTTAATTGTGGATATAAGTTTTTCTCGATCTCTTAAGTCGACATTACACCAAATATTTTGGTGTAATGAACAACGTGGTTTATCAATATCAATATTCAATATTTCGCAATCATTTTTAAGTAGGTCTTCGATTAAATTAGTGCCAATGAAGCCTGAACCACCTGTTACAACAATCCTATTGGGATAATCTCGCATTTATTTCACCTTAATAATTTTTAAAAGTTGCTCGGCTGCTCGCTTTATATGAAAGCGATTTTTGAAGCACGAAACGGTTTTTTCTTGCATTGTAGCAAATTCCTCAGGACTCAAGCTTAACCAGCGCGTTAAAAGATCCTCAGTGCCTTCCAGTGTATCGTTAGCTATTAGCCCCGCACCATCAGCTTGTATTTCTCGCCAGATATTAACTTTATCACTAATTAAAACTGGTTTTCCACAAGATAAGGCTTCAGCTACTACAATGCCAAAATTTTCTTGATGTGAAGGTAAACAAAATACTTCCGCTGCGTAAAAAGCTCCCCACTTCATGTTGTCTTGCAACATACCAGGACAGGTCATCTGATCTGAGATACCTAAGTTTTCGGCTTGTATTTTGAGTTTAGATAGCCAATTAGTTTGATCTGGCCCAGCTAATACTAAATGTAAATTTGAGTCAAGCTTAGCCACTTTAGCAAATGCTTCAATCAATAAGTCACAACCTTTTTTTACATGAATACGGCTTAAAAATAAAATAATCCGTTTGCCTTTTAACTGTGGATATTGCGCCAGAAATTTAGCTGCCAAATCTTCTTTATTGGCGGGTGGGTTAGATATTCCATAAGCTGTAACAGCTTCATTGGCTTTGTATAACCAAAAAGATTCTCTAGCTAACAAGCGTTCATCTTCACAAGTAAAAATGACGCGTTTTGCATCGCGTAATACTCTATATTCTGCCCATGGCCAATAAAGCCACTTTTTGAAATGTTTAAGGGGATAAGTATTTTTGAACCAAGGATCCAGCATACCATGGGTAAAAACATAATAAGGTGTCTTTGTACCTGCTAAAGCACGCCAAACAGCAAAACCATGATATTGCCAAAGACCATGAATAATGACCAAGTCAAATCTATGGGTATTTTCTTTTAACCATGGCAATAGATTAACTGTGTAGCCATAACTATTTTTGGCGGGACCCAAAGCATGGACAATTGGTAGATTTGTATTCGATAGCCATGTGGCGTTTGGAGGATCACAACAAGCGATTTCTAATTCAACTCCCATTTCAGTCAAAGGCTTTTGGATTTGTTTAATCCCCTCTATTGGTCCACCACTGTTCGGATTTACTGATGAAATTACACGAAGGATTCTCATAAAGTATAGTCTTGAGTTATTTGTTTATATGAATGTTGTGCTGACTATGAGTGCCTAATCGTATCGTTTGGTCTGAAAATACGAATAAGATATCCATGTTCGCTGTATGTCCTGTAATTTTTATATACGTTCAAAAATCATTGCAGAACAAAGCCTGGGGTATTTTGATTTTTAAAAAAATTGTAAAATTAACTATATTCATGGGCATATGGCTGAAATGATTTGCCGGCAAATATCTTCATTGCCAACTTTATTTTCTAAAACTCGTTTCATACCCGCAATACGAATATTTTCGCGTTTATCGGGGTTTGAAAGCAAATCAAGACACTTACTTGCACATTCATCCGCGTCTTTCCAAAACACAGCTTCTTTATTTTCTGTATAGAGTTCTAAATGTTCTGTTGTGCGTTCGGCGCAGAGTAAGCCTCCAGCATAAGGTATTTCCATGCTACGAGTTGTGTGCAAATCTCGGTTGCCTTTTGATAGTAATCCTAAACAAATTTTGGCACCCTGAATGGCCGATACATAATTTTGCCCTGATAATGCTCCACCTCGCCAATAATTTTGTAACTTTGCCCAAAGGGGGGATTTTTGCCAACGATCGCCCCAAATAGAAACATTTAATCCACTTTCGATTAAATGTAATAAAAACTGGTCACGATTTTCATTTTTCATCCAAGTGCCAATAAAAGCCACATCGGTTTGGAATTTTAGAGGTATGTGTGCAAAATCGTTACTGGGCTTATGTAATATTTCATCGTAGCTCATCCATACGCGCAGGACTTTGGGTACACCAAGCTGAAGAAATTCTGTTAGATTTTGGTTTCTTACTACTGCGCATAAGTTGTAATTTGGTAATGCTTTAAGGAGTGAGTCAAACTTATTGCCGTCACGACCACCGGTTGGGTCGTCGTTCATATAAAGTATTAATGGACGATTGAGTTGTCGTAGCTTGGATATTGCATTATTTCCAATCAGTTCACCGCCATTGACCCAAACCAGGTCTGGAAGATTTTTTGTATGGAATTGTAGAATGGTATTTACCCAATTGTCCATGCTGGGTTGTAATAACCTGTATCCACTCCGGAAATGAATAGCTCCTAGTATTCGATTTTTTAGTTGATGGGAAAAAGTACTATATGGGTCAATAATGTGTACTTCATGGCCTAATCGAATTAAAGCATTGGCTCTATGTTGGCTGGTTGATGATGGTGCACTATTGCCAATATATAAAATTTTCATTTAAACTCGTTTATTATTGTTTGATTAGGGTTCGTTATGCCTTATGCCTAATTTTGTTTACTCATTCCTATTTGGAATGTAGTAAGAGGCGTTGTTTATTATTTAATGACGTGATTATTTGAATAGCTTTATATATTAATGCAAAAATTACTGCGGACTGTGGAAGTGTTCGAAGTAATGCGCCAATTATACCAACTAGGGAGTCTATAACGCCAAAATTAAAAACCATCATTATTTGCAGATTAAGTAATAAACTTAAATTTATTTTGTTTCCGATAATAACAAAAGATTGCAGGGATATAAAAAGTAATATGAATAAAGGAATAACAGCTATAAAAACCAAGTACCCCATTAATCCAATACCATGAGCAATTGTTGAGCCAACTCTATACCCACCTAGTCCTTTACCGGTTTCTAAATAGTACATAATATCGCCGAAAGAATATTTTAAATTATTTTTATCCAAATTTAAATTTAATGTCTTTATTAAAGGTGTTGGCATTAACGCTAAAATTTTATCTAGCGTTACGTCCCATAGTGCTAATGCATATTGCATGGAGCAAATTTGCTTCAAAGAAAGCATATTGTCCAAAAACTTAGTATATATAAAACGCGCTAAGAAAGGATTGGGTATGTATGTCTCGTTATATTCACCCTGATTTGTTAGATCTAAAATTAATTCACGGTATTCTTCAAGTTCTTTTTTGTTTTGAAAAGCTGTTAAAGTTTGGTCTAACATTTCCATGTTGGATATTTCACCTTTTTGGGCCCTCGTTACTACTACCGCAGTTGCAAAATCAGATAATATAGGGGACAAAAAAATTACAAGTAAAACAGCAATGCCACAATTTCGTATATTTTTTTTGGACACTTCTAATTGCCCCATTAATATAAGTAATGTAATAGTAATGCCAAGATTTATTATACCTAATATGATTATTCCACGGGCATTAAGTATTGTTCCAAGCAATAATAGTACTAAGGTATATATAGTTAAAAATACTCGAGTAGTCGCTCGGTTTAAATGTGGTTCCTGGTGTTGTTTTGAAGAAAAGTTATCTAAAATTTCTAAAAAATACGGTGCATAAACTAGATACATAAGCCCGTCTAATAATTTATTGCCAGCATCTCCATATTCTACTGCATCATTAGTGTTTGTGGTGCTCCATGCCATAGCGGTTAAACCAATAAGCCCTAGTAACCATGTTTGCAGATAAGTAGGTCGTTGCATCAACCCCATGGGTTTTATTATCAAGTTATTTATTTTTTTACTGATAAACAAAAATTTTAAATTTTTAAAAACAAAAAGTGAAATTAGTAGGGACACTTGAAACAGTGCTGCGTAAGTAAATGTAGTTTCTGGTACAAGCAGGTTAATTATGAGTGGTTGTAAAAAAAAGGATTGTACAATAAGTGCGCCGCTCAGATATGAGATGTTATATCCGATAATTACTAGGGTTGGAAATGGTACAGCTCGGATTATATGTGCTCTGAGAACAAGGTTAAAAGTTATTAGAGAGATTATCAGTACGGTAAAAATGCTGATAAAATTTAGGAGGCTCGGCTCGATACATACTTGCAATATAGTGGATATAAATAAACCGCTATTTATAATTGTCCGAGCCTTTTTGCACGCTTGGATAGATAAAATAAATTGCTTAGATTTATTATTAGATCTGATCATTTTTCATTACCTTCTAAAATCCATCGTGCCCATATAGCTCGATATATAAGCACTCTGTTTATAAGTAGCTCTTGCATTACTGGTCGTGTCAAATGCAAAACGTTGCCGTAAATGTTTGTTCTGTAATAATTGCAAGTGATTATAGAGTAAAATTGGTATGTATTATATAACATGATATTCAGGCAATTAAGTAAATCAAGTAGTTGAAGTACAAGTCTTACTTGTATTGGTGTATAGTCAAGTTTCTGTGTTATCAATCGGTACTAATGATTTAACTTGTCATTCTATTTTATATAATAAGTTTTTAATACTATAAGTTAAGTTCATTGATCCTGTCACGTAGTTTGTTACTACTGATATAATAAATGCTGCTTTTGCTCTTCCATATAGGATAAGAAGCAATAGCTTTGATTGCAGAAATATTTGCGGGTAGTGCTCTCCATGATTTAAATGCCATTTGAAATTTTCCTTTTAATAAAAACTTAAATGCATAAGAGGTCCTTGGTGCTATGAAATGTAGGGTCCAATGCTTCCTTATCATATTTTTATCTGATTCGTCGATTATACTAAAAATATGTTCGAGTATTTCGTTTTGTTGGGCACATACTTGATTATTGTCATTTAGGAGCTTCGAGTTTTGTTGTTCATGCATCCTTACATAAATCAACTCTTCTTTTAAGAAAGCCACCCCATAACGCTGTGCAACTCTCAACCAACACTCGTAATCTCCTGCTGCAGGGAGTCGTTGATTAAAACCTCCTGATTTTAATACCAAATCTGGCCGACAAATCGCTGTTGATAAGCTCCCTACAACATTACCAAATGTCGCAAACATTAAAATTGCAGCTGCCGGATTAAGTTTTACAGGCACATCACCAAACGAACCGCCGTAACCTGTGGGGCCGTCTGTTTCTGTGTCACCCATCTGCCAGCAACGACATATCGCACAATCTGGATTATCTGTCATAAAAAGGTATGATTTTTCTAGTGCTCCAGGCAATAATTTATCATCGGCGCAGAAGATTTTTGCAATAGGAGTTTCAGCTCTTTCAAGCAAAAAATTAAGATTACCGTAAACACCTAAATTGGTTTCCTGCTTATGAATTTTAATGCGGCTATCAACAAGCGTATCAAGATAATTTAGTGTTTCATCCTTGGAGCCGTTGTCGCTAATGATAAGTTCCCAGTCTTTATAATCTTGTGCCATTACCGATTCAATGGCTTCTTTGATATAGGGCATACCATTATAAACTGGCATTAGAATAGAGATAGTGGACATAATAAAACCTGTAAAGTTATTAATAAATTTGTAGATGCATCATCAAAATATGCTTTACTTGGATTTGCTTAACAATTTTGGCACAAACCGCCTTGCTAAACCGCCAGCACGCTCACGAGCCATTTGAGGCAAAGCGTGCCAGTAAATCACTGTTACAATAGCCGCAGCCAATAGGGCTAATAATAGATATTCTTGCTTGTTACCGGGTACCTCTGCTATCACCCCTAAGCCTGTCGCTGCAATGATTATGGATGCAAAGGTCGTCGAAAATGCACGCCATGGCCAATGCATACTGTTTTTCCGTAACCAGCGTGTCGCAACCAATAGGTAGGCAAGCAGATTAGCCAATTCCGCTAGTAATAAAGCAAACGCAGCACCACGAATTCCATAAAGAGGTACCAGCACGAACAATCCTCCAGTAGTTATAAGAGCTGTAAGTACTGATATATATAGTTGGGTACGTACTATATTGTGCCCTTGTATCACAGCGATGGCAGGTTGGGTTAGCGCATATAATAATATGCTAAGTGAAAGCATACCGAAAACCCATGGGTCGAAAATTATTTTGCCGTGTGTCCACAGTGGAAAAAATTCAGGCGCCAGGTATTGCACTATAAGTACAGCGGGTGTCAGTCCGACACAAACAACTAGCCATACCACAGAAAATGCACCTTCCGTCCTCTGTTGGTCGCGTGCTTCTATAAAGCGCATCAACTCTGGCATAATGGGCCCAGTGACAGTATTTAGGCCTTGTAATGCAAAATTAGCACCTGTGCGCATTGTAGAAAACGCTGCCATATCAGTAACACCTGCTAGAGGTGAAAGCAGTAATCGTACCCCTTGCTGGCGACTCATTTCTGCTAAACCTTTCAGTGTCAACCATAAGGATTTAACCCCGTTCATGATGCCTAATTTGAGTGTGGGGCGAGCTAAAAAAAAACCTTCCCGTCGAATTAGACGTACCATATCTGCTAAATGAACAACATAGAATGCAGTCGAAGTAGCACATAGGGCTATCATGGCTTGCCATAGATCAGCTCCTAAAAAAACAGCAACACCAGGTACTATGCTTGTAATTAATGAATAGAATGTACCCCACCAAGCAATGCGTGGAAAGTGACCGAAGGGCGTCAATCCCCTTACAATCAATCCTCCCATGCTTGTCGTAAATAAGAAAGTAACGGCTTGTAACATTATTGCTGCATGCCATTCATTTGCCAATTCAATGTCATGATTCATCCATTTTTCGGTGAAACCGAATTCACCTAGTATAAAAATGAAAAAAATGTCTATTAGTGTAATTAATAGGGCAATTGGTGCTGCCGAGAAAATGGTGCGGGCTATTTCTATACGGTTATTTGCTCCCAAACGCAGGCATTCATAACCCACATAATCATGGTGCCCCATATCTGCTACAGTAATAATTGCCCAAGTTGCCTGAAGCAATAACCATGCGCCGTACACCTCAGGCTTCCAGTTACTCAGATAAAGTGGTACCAAAGCAATTTGAGTAACTATGGTGATACCAATACGTACCCAAGCCGCAGCACTGGCAGAAAGTATACGGGCCATCCCAGTACGTTGCGTAACACTCATGATCTAATTAAGTTTATTACAAACAACAAGCTTCAGTGTTGCGATGGTTTGTATTAAAAGCGGATTTAAAGTGGTACATTTATAATCGCATTGATTAAAAGTTGTAATAACAAGAGGCATTATATTTTGGGAATATGTCTTCATGGATTTTAGCTAAATCTAGATTTAAATTTTAGAGTGGCGCCTTAATTGTTAAGTATTTTTTGTGATGCTCTCATTCCACTCATAAATGCTTGATTACTCCATAGATAAGCCCATTCACCGAATCTTCCGGCAGTTTGAATGCCAACTTGTTTTAACCAATCCAAAACAAGGTCACGTCTTTCTTCCATGCCCAAATCAAAAACCACATTTCCCCATGGGAGCTGTTTATGATGCATAAAGAGGATTTCATTATCATTTTCTATCAACCCCATTTTTTTTAATGCCATCATGGTATTGGCTTTCATTTCTTCTGGGCTATGAGTTTGTGGGTTTTTTGGAGACGAGTAAATTTCAAATTGTAATGAGCTATGACCATTTGGGACGTTATCAGCTGATTTAATACTGGGTGAATAGGCTCTAGCAGCTAAAATTTCTTTATCATAAATGTAAAACCATAAGTGAGGTTGTACGTCAGCCTTATTAAAGGCGACTGATATTAAATCTACTGAGGTTGCAAATAAAGTTGCTGCAGCCTCACATACATTATCGGGTACATTGTCAATTATCTTGATAAGTTCTGGTAATGGCATTGTATTTATTAATTGATCATAGGAACTTGATTCCCCATTTTCAAATTGCACTTCCTTATTATCTATAAAAATCTTTGTAGCTTTATACTCACAGTGTATATCAACTTCAGAAATCATAGGCTCAATAAAAGCTTTATAGCCACCCTGTTTAGGGTAGCGCATTTCTGTTGCATAGTAATAGCTTGGTGTTTCTGTAGTAAAGGCTCCATGTAAAACTTCTTTAATATCAGCCCTTCTAACTCTATTACCTATCCAGCCAATTCCAAGTTCACTTGCAGGAAGTGTCCAATATTTTTCAGTATACGGTAATTGCCATCGGGTGGCGATAGGTTCACCGTATTGATATATGAGCCAGTCTTGATAGTTATTAATTTCAATATTAGGGCGTTCAACTAGCCCTGAAATTAAATCAACTCGTTGACTTGCTTCTAGGGGAAACATATTATTTTGTACAGGATGTTTCAACCATTGTTCATTATCCCAGCACCAAGAAACTGCAGGGTGAGCAGTATGTGGGGTAGGGTCAAATACCTTTCTTACTTCAGGTTCCGTTGCAAAAGAAAGGTGTATTGCGTTATCAAAACGAAATCCGTCAATTAAAAAGTTATCTAAGAGTCCGCCTTTTTGCGAATTGGCTTCAAAAATAGTCGAATCTATACCTGCTTTCTTTAAATGATAAGCCGCAGAAATACCAGCTATACCAGCGCCTAAAATTACAATTTTTGGGTTTCGTTCCTGACTCATAGTTTATTATTTTGTGATTAGTGGAACATATCGCATAGGTTCATTAGGGCGGTAGGTTTTTGCACCCGCTATTATTTTTCCCGTTGCTCCAAATTCAGCCCAACATTTTTCTGCGAACTCAAGCATGGTGATTGTGTTGCCTGTCCCTACATTAGCAACTGTTGGAATTCCTTTTTTTACAATTGTAATGTCTTCGCTTGCATAAAGAAATGCTTCTGCGACTTTCTCTACGGGCATAAAATCTCTAATTTGTCCACCTGGTGTCATTAAGAAGTCTTCACCATTTAATGCTGCTGATTTAAGTGAAGGCCAAAAATTATTAATGTATTGACCTTCACCATACGCAGAAAATATTCTTAGATAACAAAGTTCTATCTGGTTTTCTATTGCAAAGGCATGTGCGGCAATAAAAGCAGCTGCTTTTGATGCCGCATAAGCAGAGGTTGGTAGTAATGGGGCCTCAGCTGGAATATATTCGTAATTATCCGCAGAAAGACCATATTCAGCAAAAGTTCCTGCGACTACAAATCGTTTAACACCTGCTTTATGAGCCTTTTCAAATAAATCTAACGTGACCAAAACATTCCAATAAAATAACTCATTCCATGTGGCCGTTTTTGGGCTTACACCGATAGAAGCTAAATGAATAAAGGTATCTATACCAGAAAAATCAGATGTCTCTAATTTATCCATGTTTTTATTCAACCATACCGGTTGTTTTTTTATATCAATACATGTTTTGGATTGCTCTCTACATAACGCTGTTACGTGATGTGGCGTTGTACTCAATAGATTTAATAAGTGACTGCCTACAAAACCAGTCCCCCCTGTTAAAAATATATTCATAATGAAAAAGGTGATTTAAAGTTTTCTAGCGGTTCAAATGATTTATCTCTATCTGATATGCAGATATCTTTCGTTGGCCATTTAATATCAACGGAATCCCAGCTTATCCCAGCATCTTGATCCGGCGAATAAACAGTGCTTACTTTATAAACCATAATAGCGTTTTCGCTTAAAGCGCAGAATCCGTGTGCCATGCCCTTAGGAATATATATACTGTTCGCTTTAGTGCTACTTAATTCAAAGGTTACATGTTGACCGTAGGTGGGCGAGTCTATTCTCAAATCAACTACAACATCCATAACTTCACCCTGCACGCAGTAAACCATTTTTACATGATCCATAGGAGGCAATTGAAAGTGTAAGCCTCTAATGACATTTTTGTTGGATATAGAATAATATTCTTCCACAAAGTGTGTCTCTAACCCTAGGTTAGCAAACGCTTGTTCGTGGAATACTTTTACAAATTTCCCACGATTATCAGCAAATACTTTTGGTTGTAGTTCTAAGCAGCCTTGGATTTTGCAGGTTTTAATATCAAACATGAATTACTTAACACCTAAAAATGCTTCAATAGTACTCACCGCAAACTCTAACATTTCTTGAGTCAATGCAGGCTGTACCCCAATCCAAAAAGTATTATTCATTATATTATCAGTATGAGTTAAATCTCCACTGATACGGAAATTAGCCCCAATCATATAAGGCTGGCGAGTTAAGTTACCAGCAAATAATAAGCGTGAGCCAATTTTATGTTGATCTAAATGTGTCAGCAATTCTAAACGGGTAACAGGACTATTTTCTTTAACCGTAATTGGGAAGCCAAACCATGATGGATCAGAATGTTCTGTGGCTTCGGGTAACTCTAAAAATGCTTCACAACTTTTTAAACGGGCTTTTAAGAATGCAAAGTTATCTTTACGCGCTTGAATAAAATGCGGGGCTTTTTCTAGCTGTGCCACACCACAAGCCGCTTGCATGTCAGAGATCTTTAGGTTGTAGCCTAAATGACTGTATGTATATTTATGATCATAACCTTTAGGCAATTGACCTAATTTAAAGCAGAAACGTTTACCGCAGGTATTATCTTTTCCTGGTGGGCAAAAGCAATCACGGCCCCAATCACGGAAACTTTCAGCAATGGTTTTAAGTTTTTTGCTGTTAGTAAAAACGGCGCCACCTTCACCCATAGTAATGTGATGGGCTGGATAGAAACTCAATGTGCCAATGTCGCCAAAAGTGCCGACCATTTGACCGCGATACGTAGTACCTAAGGCGTCACAACAATCTTCAATTAACCAGAGGTTATATTTTTTACAAAGCTCAGTTACTACATCTAGGTTAAATGGGTTTCCTAATGAGTGCGCTAACATAATGGCTTTTGTTTTAGGACCGATAGCGATTTCTATTTTACTGGCATCAATATTATGAGTTTTAGGATCAACATCCACAAAAACGGGCACAGCACCAAATTGTAAAATAGGGTTAACTGTCGTAGGAAAGCCAGCGGCCACACCAATCACTTCATCACCTGGTTTAATCGCTCTATCACCTAATTTAGGTGAGGTGAGAGTGGTAAAAGCGACTAAGTTAGCTGAAGAGCCTGAGTTAACAGTAATTAAATGTTTAACACCAATAAAGGCGGCGAGTTTTTCTTCAAATTCGGCATTAAAGCGCCCCGTGGTTAACCAACCATCTAAAGAGGCTTCAACCATCAGTTTAAGTTCTTCTGCGCCCAGCACTTTACCAGAAGGAGGAACTACAGTTTCACCTGGGGTAAAGGTTTTAGGTGCATAAGTAATAGCCGCATATTCATCGACTAACTTGGCTATTTGTTCTCTAAGGGCTTGAGTTTTTGAATTCGGCATAGGTTTTTATGAGTGAGAAGTTAAATTTTGATAATTTTTAATTTGTGACAGTGTTAAGTCTCGTAGATTTACCCCTGCTTGTTTTTGTTTTGACCAGTCAATAATGAGCTGTAGGGCTTCATTTAAGCGTAAAGCAGGGTGCCAGTCAAGTCGACTACGGGCTTTTGAAATATCTAGCTTTAGATAATGCGCTTCATGTGGATGACTACCTGTATCAATTTGCCACTGCGCATCGTTACCCCATAGGTTTGCCATTTGCTCGACAATCCAACCGACTGGTTTAGCATCTTCATCATTGGGGCCAAAGTTCCACCCTTCTGCAAAATTGGGTCCGTATTCGTATAATTTTTCGGCTAAGGTTAAATAGCCGCGTAACGGTTCTAAAACATGTTGCCAAGGTCTAATAGCGTGTGGGTTACGAATATCCACAAATTGGCCTTGTTCAAAGGCGGCAAGAATATCAGGAATTAAACGATCTTGGGCCCAGTCACCACCGCCAATTACATTACCCGCACGCACAGTACCTAAGGCAACGCCGTGTTCTGCGTAAGTATCGGCATTAAAAAAAGAGGAGCGATAAGCAGAGCTGACTAATTCGGCACAACCTTTACTATTACTATAAGGGTCATAACCGCCCATGGGTTCGTTTTCTCGATATCCCCAAGCCCACTCTCGGTTTTCGTAACACTTATCTGTAGTGATATTAACGACCACTTTAACACTAGGGCAATGTCTGACGGCTTCAAGTAAATTGACGGTACCCATGACATTAGTAGAGTAGGTTTCTACTGGATTTACATAAGAATATCGCACCAAAGGCTGTGCTGCCATGTGAATGACAATCTCTGGTTGATGTTCAGCAAAAACAGCCTGCAACTTATCTAAGTCACGAATGTCTCCGATAATACTAGTCATGCCAGAGCCAACATCTGCAGCTTCAAATAAGCTAGGATCAGTAGGTGGTGATAGTGCATACCCCGTGACATGTGCACCTAAGCTTTGTAACCACAACGACAACCAACTGCCTTTAAATCCGGTATGTCCAGTTAACAGGACATTTTTACCTTGCCAAAACGCTGGGGTCATTACCACACCTTCCAAGGCGCTTTACCGGCTTGCCATAGCTCTTCTAAATGGACTTTATCGCGGAGTGTATCCATAGGTTGCCAAAATCCGTGATGAAAATAAGCCGACAATTGATCATCTTGTGCTAAACGTTCCATAGGTTCTCTTTCCCATACCGTATCATCACCATCTATATAATCAATGACTTTAGGTGACATAATAAAAAAACCACCATTGATCCAACCGCCATCACCTTGAGGCTTTTCTTGAAATCCATGTACTTTATGATCAGACAAACCTAACGCACCAAAGCGTCCGGGGGGTTGCATAGCACTTAATGTGGCTAAAGTGTTTTGTTTTTTATGAAACTCAATTGATTCAGTGATATTAACATCGCCAACACCGTCACCATAAGTAAAACAGAAATCTTCATCTTCATTTAGATATTGACGGACGCGTTTTAAACGACCACCAGTCATAGTGTTTTCGCCCGTATCCACCAAAGTCACTTTCCATGGTTCGGCATTTTTTTGATGGACTTCCATGTTGTTGTTGCTCATGTCAAAGGTAATGTCGGACATGTGTAAAAAATAGTTAGCAAAGTACTCTTTAATGACGTAACCTTTGTAACCACAGCAAATAACAAATTCATTAATTCCATGATGAGAATAAGTTTTAAGGATGTGCCATAAAATGGGTTTTCCGCCAATTTCTATCATAGGTTTAGGTCGGGTATTGGTATCTTCTGAGATGCGTGTGCCCAGTCCACCTGCTAATATAACTGCTTTCATATTAATTTTCGGTTAGTTAAAAAATTATTCTCTGCTTACGGAAATTGTATAACCTTCACTTTTTAGGACGGCGACTTTTTTGGCTTCATCGTGATCGTAAGCCACCATTTCATTGATCATTTCTTGTAAAGTAATTTGTGGAACCCAACCCAATTTTTCTTTCGCTTTACTTGGGTCACCTAATAAAGTTTCTACTTCAGCAGGTCTAAAGTAACGTGGGTCAATAGCCACAATATTTTGATCTAAAGTTAAGCCTGGTGCTTTATCACCTACAATAGCAGACACATAGCCTTTTTCGTCAACACCCGTGCCTTCCCAGCGGATACTAACGCCTAACTCTTGAGCAGCCATTTCTATAAATTGTCTCACAGAATATTGCACGCCAGTTGCAATAACGAAGTCTTCTGGTTGCTCTTGTTGCAACATCATCCATTGCATACGCACAAAGTCTTTCGCATGACCCCAATCTCTTAATGAATCCATGTTGCCCATGAATAGACATTGCTCTAAACCTAAAGCAATGTTACTTAAGCCACGGGTAATTTTACGGGTTACAAAGGTTTCACCCCTGCGAGGCGATTCATGATTAAACAAAACTCCATTGCATGCATAAATACCATAAGCTTCACGGTAATTTACGGTGATCCAATAGGCATAAAGCTTTGCTACCGCATAAGGTGATCTTGGATAAAACGGGGTGGTTTCTTTTTGCGGGATTTCTTGTACTAAACCGTATAGTTCTGACGTTGATGCTTGATAAAAACGGGTTTTACTTTCTAGCTTTAAGAAACGGATAGCTTCTAGTAAGCGTAAAGTACCCATCGCATCGACGTCGGCTGTGTATTCAGGGGATTCAAAAGACACTGCTACATGGCTCATTGCGCCTAAATTGTAAACTTCATCCGGTTGAGTTTCACTTAAGATACGCGTTAAGTTAGAACTATCGGTCAAATCACCGTAATGAAGATGGAATTTAGGGTGGGTAGTGTGTGGATCTTGGTAGATGTGATCAATGCGCTGGGTATTAAATAGAGATGAACGACGTTTAATGCCGTGTACCTCATACCCTTTTTCTAATAAAAATTCAGCGAGATAAGAACCATCTTGTCC